>JBEBBF010000342.1:0-2618 GCA_041158545.1 Pseudomonadota bacterium
TTCCATCTTGTCCAGCGGCCAGGCATTGGGGCCATCGGACAGCGCCTTGGACGGATCCGGATGGGTCTCGGCGAACACGCCGGACACGCCCACCGCCACCGCCGCGCGCGCCAGCACCGGCACGAACTCGCGCTGGCCGCCGGAGGTGCTGCCCTGCCCGCCCGGCAACTGCACCGAATGGGTGGCGTCGAACACCACCGGGCAGGCGGTCTCACGCATGATCGCCAGGGCGCGCATGTCGGAAACCAGATTGTTGTAGCCGAAGGAAACGCCGCGCTCGCACACCATCAGGTTGTCGGCGCCGCCATTGACTTCCCTGGCCTTGGCGACGACGTTCTTCATGTCGCCCGGCGCCAGGAACTGGCCTTTCTTGATATTCACCGGCTTGCCGCAGGCGGCCACCGCGTGGATGAAATCGGTCTGGCGGCAGAGGAAGGCCGGGGTTTGCAGCACATCGACCACGGCGGCGACGGCATCGACATCCTCTTCGGCATGGACGTCAGTCAGCACCGGCACGCCGATCTGGGCGCGGACGCTTTCGAGCATCTTCAGCCCGGCATCCCGACCCGGCCCGCGCACCGACTTGCCGTAGCTGCGGTTGGCCTTGTCGTAGGAGGCCTTGAAAATGTAGGGCACGCCCAGCCCGGCACAGATTTCCTGCATCCGCCCGGCGACATCCACGCAGAGTTGCTCCGATTCGGCGGTGCAGGGGCCGGCGATCAGGAACAGGGGATGATCCAGGCCGACGTCAAAATTGCAAAGTTTCATGGGAAGAATCCGGCAGGATTAGCGCAGCGCGCCTGGAACCCGGCCCCCGGCCGGGGCAAAGCGAACGGCCCGATGACCCGGGCCGCGATGAATGGGATGAACACCCGAATGGGGCACGATCAGGGTGTTGCATCCAGAGTGGCAAGCGTAGCCGCCGCCATGGCATGAATCCGGACCCTCCGGATTTCCCCTGACGCAAAGCTGTGCCCCATGTGTGCGTGCTTTCCTCAGCGGCCCAGCTTGTGGGCCAGGGCGGCCTGCACGTAGGAACTGAACAGCGGGTGTCCCTGACGCGGGTTGGAAGTGAATTCCGGGTGGAACTGGCAGCCGACAAACCAGGGGTGGTCCGACAACTCGATCATTTCGCACAGATCGGTCACCGGCGCACGACCGGCTACCTGCAGGCCCTTGTCTTCCAGCTCGCTGAGCAGACTGTTATTCACTTCGTAGCGGTGGCGATGCCGCTCGGTGATTTCCGGCTTGCCGTAAATCCGGCGGGCCAGGCTGCCTTCACTCAACTGGCAAACCTGTGCGCCCAGGCGCATGGTGCCGCCCAGATCGGAATCCTCGTCGCGTTTTTCCAGCTTGCCGCTGCGGTCCTGCCATTCGGTGATCAGGCCGATCACCGGGAACGGGGAATTCTTGTCGAATTCGGTGGAATGGGCGCCGGCCATGCCGGCGACGTGGCGAGCGAACTCGACCACCGCCAGCTGCATGCCCAGGCAGATGCCCAGGTAGGGCACCTTGTTTTCCCGTGCGTACTGGATCGCCAGAATCTTGCCCTCGGTGCCGCGCCGGCCGAAGCCGCCGGGAACCAGGATGGCGTCCATGCCCTGCAGGCAGGCGCAGCCGTCCTTTTCGATGTTTTCCGAGTCGATGTACTCGATATTGACCTTGCAGCGGGAGTGAATCCCGGCGTGCTTCAGCGCCTCGATCAGCGACTTGTAGGACTCGGTCAGATCGACGTACTTGCCGACGAAGGCGATCCGCACTTCGTGGTCGGGATGTTCCAGCGCCTCGATCAGCTTGTTCCAGATCGACAGGTCGGCAGCACGGGCCAGCAGGCCCAGCTTGTGGCAGACGATCTCGTCGAGCATCTGGTCATGCAGCATGCCGGGGATCTTGTAGATTGAATCGGCGTCCAGACACTCGATCACCGCTTCCGGCATCACGTTGCAGAACAGCGCGATCTTGCGGCGTTCCTCGACCGGAATCGAGCGGTCGGCACGGCACAGCAGGATGTCCGGCTGGATACCGATTTCGCGGAGTTCCTTGACCGAATGCTGGGTCGGCTTGGTCTTCAGCTCGCCGGCGGTGGGGATGTAGGGCAGCAGCGTCAGGTGCATGTAGCAGGTGTTGCCCCGACCTTGCTCGATGCCCATCTGGCGGATGGCTTCTAGGAAAGGCAGCGACTCGATGTCGCCCACGGTGCCGCCGACCTCGACGATGGCGACATCCGCACCCTCGGCGCCGGCCTTCAGCTTGTCCTTGATCTCGTCGGTGATGTGGGGGATGACCTGCACCGTCTTGCCGAGATATTCGCCGCGGCGCTCCTTGCGCAGCACGCTGTCGTAAACCTGGCCGGTGGTGAAGTTGTTGCGCCGGGTCATCCTGGCGCTGGTGAAACGCTCGTAATGCCCCAGGTCCAGGTCGGTCTCGGCGCCGTCTTCCGTGACGAACACTTCGCCGTGCTGGAAGGGGCTCATCGTGCCGGGGTCGACGTTGATGTAGGGGTCAAGCTTGAGGTGGGTAACCTTGATGCCGCGGGATTCCAGAATGGCCCCCAGCGACGCGGCGGCGATGCCCTTACCCAGAGAGGATACGACACCGCCTGTGACGAAAACGTATTT
>JBEBBF010000343.1:0-3647 GCA_041158545.1 Pseudomonadota bacterium
TCATTCAGCAGCACAACCTTGAAAAGTTTTGGCGGCTCCAGGTTGCTGTGCCGGGCTGCCAACGCCACGTTTTCCTGATGTCGAGTAGTCATGAGTTGATTCTATACAGTCCGTTCCGATCTGCAATAGCGGGCATTTTCCCGACGTTCCAGGAAAAACCCGACATGTAGCAGGGAAATGCTGTACTGCAACATTGAAATATGTTGACGGGTAGATTCGAGTCGCGTACAACGATGCGCTGTTTGGATTCAAGTTGATTTCCGATAGCCCAAATGCATCGGGTCGCTGAAGTCGAACAAGCAACCGGGGGGACCCCGTTTTTACCGTTTTTTTAGGATTTACAGCATTATGGCAATCGGCACCGTCAAGTGGTTCAACGACGCAAAGGGTTTTGGCTTCATCACTCCGGATGACGGCGGCGAAGATCTCTTCGCACATTTCTCCGCCATCAACATGAATGGCTTCAAGACCCTGAAGGAAGGCGAAAAAGTCTCCTTCGAAGTGACGCAAGGCCCCAAGGGCAAGCAAGCGTCCAATATCCAGCGCGCCTAACCCAGGCCCCAGGAATTTTAAAAGCCCGTCCATCCGACGGGCTTTTTTCATTGGTGCTGCCGCTGCCGCAGCGCGGGATTTTGCGGATGGCGGCCACTGACGCCGGACTGGCACCGCCCCACCCGGCTCAGCTGGCGCTGATTTCGTCGCTGCGCTGCACCCCCTGATTGTCCAGCCAGCTGACCGCCAGCTTGTCGCCCACTTTGATGCCACGAGCGCGGAAGGCGAACAGCGGGTCACGGGACACCGAAGTATTCAGTTGCCCGTCGATCAGCACCTTGCTGTTATGCAGCACCTGGAAAGTCTGGATGAAATGCGCCGGCAGCACCTGCCCCGCCTCATTCTTGCGCAGCCCGTTTTCCATCGGATGCCGCATCAGGATGCGAATCTCGGTCCATTCGCCCTGCTGGGCGGCGCGAATCTTGATTGACTCAGCCATCTTTCCCCCTCAGGCGGCGCAACCGCCCAACGTCACCTTGATCTCGCGGAAGGCCACATAGGCTTTGCCATCCGCCGCTTTCACCACCGCCCGCAGCCGGGTGGATTCCGCCAGCTTCAACTGCATCCGGGCGTAGGGCTGCACATTCGGCGCGAAATCCAGTGACAGACACATCGGGAAAGGATTGCGGTCGGCGAACACCGCCAGGCTGCGCGCCCCCGGCACATTCACGGTGATTTCCACATCCACCTTGCCGCCGTTCTCGGCGATTTCCGGCGCCTGGATCAGGATGTCCCTGACCTCCTGCGGCGTCGGCGTGCCATAAGCCTTCAGCGCCTCCGCCACCTGCCGCGACGTAAACGCATTCCGCTGCCACTCCGCCGCCAGCACCCGCCCCGGCAACACCAGGCCACTCCCCAGCCAGGGCAGCAACACCGCCGCCGTCGACCGGGCCAAAAACCGCCGCCGCCACTGCTCCATACACCCTCCTCGCCGGAAAGCGCGGCAGGCTACCCCAAGCGCCAGCGGTCGACAAGCCGCCCGCCCCGCTCAGGCATTGATCTCCCAATAGCTGGCACGGCCATAGTTCTCCTTCAAGGTGTCGATGAACAGCCGCACCCGCAAAGGCAACTGCCGCCGCTGCGGGAATACCGCATAAATCCCCATCGGCGGCGCCTGCCAGGCATCCAGCACCGAAGTCAGCCGCCCCTCGCGCAGATCGTGCCCCACCTCCCACAACGACCGCCAGGCCAGCCCCCGCCCGGCCAGCGCCCATTCATGCAGCACGGCGCCGTCGTTGCACTCGAAGGTGCCGCCCACCTTCCACGCCGCCACCTCGCCGCTCTCCGGATCGCGGAACGACCAGCCCCGCTGCTGACCCAACGCCAGACAATTGTGGCGCGCCAGATCGGCCGGGGACCGGGGCACCCCCTGCGCCACCAGATAAGCCGGACTCGCCACCACCATCCGCCGCATCTCGCCCAAGCGCACGCTGATCAGGCTCGAATCGGTCAGCTCGCCGATGCGGATCGCACAATCGATGTTCTCGTTCAGCAAATCCACCAGCCGGTCCGAAAGATCCAGGCTGACCATCACCTCCGGGTTCGCCTGCATGTAGCTGCCGATCAGCGGCGCCACATGCCGCCGGCCGAAGCCCGCCGGCGCCGACACCTTCAAATGCCCCCGCGCCCGCACCCCGCCCAGGGACACCGCCGCCTCCGCATTCGACAGATCATTCAGGATGCGCTGGCAATCCTCCAGAAACGCCTGCCCCTCGAAGGTCAGCGACAGCTTCCGCGTCGTCCGCAACAGCAGGCGCACCCCCAGCCGCGCCTCCAGCGCATCCAGCCGCCGGCCGATCATCGCCGGGCTCACCCCCTCCGCCCGCGCCGCCGCCGACAAGCTGCCGCGGGTCGCCACGCCAACGAAGGCCGTCAACTGCTGCATCACGTCCATCTTTTACTCTCAGTAAAAAGTCTCTCGCATTTTATCGGGTTTCTCTTTCTAAAAACGGGGTATAGACTGCGCCCCAACGTAGTCTTGTATAAGACCCAAAGCCTTTTCACGATCACCCTAGAAAGGAAGCCCCATGGCCCTGAACCTGCCCGCCGGCGTGCAAATCACCGCCCCCATCAAGCCCGAATGGGAATCCATCCTCAGCACCGAGGCACAGGAATTCGTCGCCAAGCTGCACCGCGCCTTTGAAGGCCGCCGCCAGGAACTGCTGAAGGCCCGCATCGAGCGCCAAGCCCGCATCGACGCCGGCGAAATGCCCGACTTCCTGCCGGAAACCGCCCACATCCGCGCCGGCGACTGGAAGGTTGCCCCGGTGCCCGCCGCGCTGCAGTGCCGCCGCGTCGAAATCACCGGCCCGGTCGAAGCCAAGATGATCATCAACGCCTTCAACTCCGGCGCTGACTCCTACATGACCGACTTCGAGGACTCCAACTCCCCGAACTGGGACAACCAGATCCAAGGCCAGGTCAACCTGTACAAGGCCATCCGCCGCGAACTCTCGTTCAAGAACGAAGCCGGCAAGGAATACAAGCTCAACGACAAGATCGCCACGCTGCAAATCCGCCCCCGCGGCTGGCACCTGGACGAAAAGCACGTCCTGATCGACGGCCAGCGCGTCTCCGGCGGCCTGTTTGACTTCGGTCTGGTGTTCTTCCACAACGCCAAGGAACAAATCGCCCGCGGCGCCGGCCCCTTCTACTACCTGCCGAAGATGGAATCCCACCTCGAAGCCCGGCTGTGGAACGATGCCTTCGTGATGGCCCAGGACCATGTCGGCCTGCCGCAAGGCACCATCAAGGCCACCGTGCTGGTCGAAACCATCCTCGCCACCTTCGAGATGGAAGAAATCCTCTACGAACTGCGCGAGCACTCCGCCGGCCTCAACGCCGGCCGCTGGGACTACATCTTCTCCTGCATCAAGAAGTTCAAGAAGAACAAGGACTTCTGCCTGGCCCAGCGCGGCGCCATCACCATGGAAGTACCGTTCATGCGCGGCTACGCCCTGGCCCTGGTGCTGGCCTGCCACAAGCGTGGCGCCCCCGCCTTGGGCGGCATGAGCGCCCTGATCCCGATCAAGAACGATCCGGTCGCCAACGAAAAGGCGCTGGCGGGTATCCGTCACGACAAGACACGCGACGCC
>JBEBBF010000344.1:0-9226 GCA_041158545.1 Pseudomonadota bacterium
TGCAGGCCCTGCTGGCTGCCTACCCGGATCACGACCTGCTGCTGACCTGCATGACCCCGACCGGGCGCGATACCGGCCGGGAGGTGTATGGGCAAAGGGTGATCCAGGCCTATCTGCCCTACGACTACCCGGATGCCGTCGCCCGCTTTCTCGCGCATTTCCAGCCACGGCTGGGGGTGCTGATGGAAACCGAGTTGTGGCCGAATCTGCTGGCCGCCTGCGCCGCCCGCCGGCTGCCGGTGGTGCTGGCCAACGCCCGGCTGTCGGCCCGTTCTGCCGCCGGCTACGCCCGCTTCGCCGCGCTGGCGCGGCCGGCCTTTGCCGCGCTGGGCGCCTGTGCCGCGCAAACCCCGGCCGACGCCGCCCGGCTGCGGCAACTGGGCACGGCCGACGTCACGGTCTGCGGCAACCTGAAATTCGATGTGACGCCGGCGGCGGAAAAGCGGGCGCTGGGGCGGGAATGGAAGGCGGCGCTGGCCGGGCGGCCGGTCTGGCTGGCGGCCAGCACCCGGGAAGGGGAGGAGTTGCCGCTGCTGGAAGCCTGGCAGGCGGCGTTGCAGCGGATGCTGCAGCCTGACCCGCAGTCGCCGCTGCCCTTGCTGGTGCTGGTGCCGCGGCATCCCCAGCGTTTTGACGAAGTGGCGGCGCTGGTCCGCCGTCAGGGGCTCTGGCTGGGCCGGCGCAGCGCCGGGCTGCCGGACGCCCGTTGCCAGGTCTGGCTGGGGGACAGCATGGGGGAGATGCCGGCCTATTACACGCTGGCCGATCTCGCCTTCATCGGCGGCAGCCTGTTGCCCCTGGGCGGACAGAACCTGATCGAAGCCGCCGCTTGCGCCTGCCCGGTGCTGATCGGGCCGCATACCTTCAATTTCACCCAGGCGACCGAAGACGCGCTGGCAGCGGGGGCGGCCCGTCGGGTGCAGACGGCGACGGAACTGGTGGCCGAGGTCGAGGCCTTGCTGGGCGCGGCGGCGAGCCGCCAGCAGATGGTCGCGGCGGCAGAGGAATTTGCGTCCGCCCATCGCGGGGCGACGGAACGGACGCTGGCGCTTATCGCGCGCTGCTATCCAGCAGCGCGTTGATCTGCTGCAGGTCGGCTTCGGCCAGGGCGCCGATGGCCGCCTTCAGCTTCAGTTGCGCCATCAGCGTGTCGAGTCGGGCCTTGGCCAGGTCGCGGCGGGTGCCATAAACCTGCTGTTCGGCGTTCAGCACGTCGATGTTGATGCGGACGCCGACGTCGTAGCCCAGCTTGTTGGCATCCAGCGCCGACTGCGAGGAGACCTGCGCGGCTTCCAGCGCCCGGACCTGGGCCAGGCCATTGACCACGCCGAGGTAACTCTGGCGGGCGCCGAGGGCGGCGCTGCGGCGGGCGGCGTCCAGGTCGGACAGCGCGGCCTGCCGCTTGGCGGCGGCTTCCCGCTCCTGCGAGCTGACCATGCCGCCCTGGTAGATCGGCAGCGTCAGCTGCAGACCGATGTTGTTGAACTGGACTTCACTCGGCGCGCTGGCCACGGAATTCGCGGTCTTGCCGGAATTG
Source organism: Pseudomonadota bacterium (assembly GCA_041158545.1). Lineage (GTDB taxonomy): Bacteria > Pseudomonadota > Gammaproteobacteria > Burkholderiales > Rhodocyclaceae > JBEBBF01. The sequence goes on from JBEBBF010000344.1 coordinate 1,538, forward strand.
GCGACCAGATCCAGCGTCGGGAAGTGGCCGGCACGGATGCGGCTGACTTCCTTGGCGGCGACGTCAGCGGCCAATTGCTTGATCTGCACGCTCAGGCTGTTCTGCTCGGCGGACTGGACCCAGCTGTCCATGCCGCTCGGCTGCGGCGGGCTCAGCCGGGTGGTCGTGCGCAGCGGGGCCAGCAGCGGCGCGCTCCTGCCGATGATCGCCTGCAGCGCCGCGCGTTTGACTTCGAGGTCGCTCTCGCCGGCGATTTCCTGGGCTTGCGCCAGATCGTAGCGGGACTGGGCTTCGTGGGTGTCGGTGATGGTGCTGGTGCCGACTTCGAAATTCTTTTTGGCCTGCTCCAGCTGCTGGCTGATCGCGGTCTTCTGCGACTTCAGTGCCTTGAGGTTTTCGTTGGCGTAGAGCACATCGAAATAAGCCTGGGCCACCCGCAGCATCAGATCCTGCTGCGCCAGCACGAACTGGGCTTCCGCCTGGGCGGCGACCAGTTTCGATTGGTCGTAGCCGACCCAGTTCTGCCAGCGGAACAGCGGCTGGCTCAGGCTCAGCGTGTAGCTGTTGCTGTTGTAGTTGCGGTTGAACGACACGCCGCCGCTGCTGATGTCCGCGTGGTTGCTGGAGGTGTTGCCGCTCAGGCTGAGGCTGGGCAGCAGTCCGGCCAGGCCCTGGGATTTTCTTTCCAGTCCGGCGTCGGTGGTGGCGCGGGCCGCAGCCAGCGTCGGGTCGTTGTCCAGCGCGTCACGGTAGATTTGCAGCAGGTCCGCGGCATGGGCCGGCAGGGCCAGGAACAGGGCGGAAAGCAGCCAGGGCAGTCGTTTCATGCGAGGTTCACCTTGTCAGTAGCAGGGCATTTTCGGATCAACGCTCAACGCCCAGGCATTGACGCCACCCACCAGGTTGTACACGGCGCCGTAGCCCTGCTGTTCGAGGAACATCGCGACCTGCATGCTGCGACCGCCGTGATGGCAGATCGCAACGATTTCCGCTTCCCGGGGCAGTTCCGTCAGGCGCAGCGGAATCGTGCGCATCGGAATCAGCCGGGCTTCGGGAATATGGCAGATCTCATATTCCGAAGGCTCACGCACATCGAGCAGGATGGGACGGGGGCGGGCCGGGTCGGCCAGCCACTGGGCGAGGTCGGGAGCGGAAATCTGGCGCATCAGAACGAGAAGGCATTGAGGGTCGGGCCGCTTTGCAGCGCGGGGACCACGGTTTCGAAAAGATTGACGGTGTTGAACACACCTTCAATGGTGTGGGTGATCAGTTGGGCTTCCATCACCGGTGCGGTGCCGACGATGGCGAAGAGGCGGCCGCCGACGCGCAGCTGCTTCAGCAGCGCATCCGGCAGGGTGAGCACGCTGCCGGAGAGCACGATGACATCGTAGGGGCCGCGTTGCGACCAGCCATTGGCGCCATTGCCTTCTTCGACGCTGACGTTGGTGATGCCGGCCTGTTGCAGGTTTTGCCGGGCCTGGGCGGCCAGGGCCGGGTTGATTTCAACGCTGACGACATGCTCGGCGCAGGCGGCGAGCAGTGCGGCCATGTAGCCGCTGCCGGTGCCGATTTCCAGCACCCGGTCGGTCTTCTTCAGGCTGAGTTCCTGCAGCACCTTGGCTTCGATCTTCGGGGCCAGCATCACCTGGCCGCTTTCCAGCGGGATTTCCAGGTCGGCGAAAGCCAGCGCCTTGTGGGCGGTGGGGACGAAATCTTCCCGTTTGACGACGGACAGCAGGTCGAGCACGGAAGGATCCAGCACTTCCCAGGGCCGAATTTGCTGCTCGATCATGTTGAAACGGGCTTGCTCGATGTTCATGGTGTTCTCCATGCGGAGTATATTAGCACTATCTAATATACAGGTTCAGATAAAGCGCGATTATAGCGCAGCCCCTTCGCCGCCTGCCGCGCTGGCGGGATTCGGCACCCGATACCAGGCGGCATACAGCGCCGGCAGGAACAACAGCGTCAGCAAGGTCGCGACCAGCAGCCCGCCCATGATCGCCACGGCCATCGGCCCCCAGAAAATGCTGCCGGTCAGCGGGATCATCGCCAGGATCGCCGCCAGCGCGGTCAGCGTGATTGGCCGGAAGCGCCGCACCGCCGAGCCGACGATGGCCTGGAAGCGGGATTTGCCGGCCTTTTCGTCCTGCTCGATCTGATCCACCAGGATCACCGAATTGCGCATGATCATCCCCGACAGCGCGATCACCCCCAGATTGGCGACGAAGCCGAAGGGCGCCTGGAACAGGATCAGGGTCAGCGCCACGCCGATCAGCCCCAGCGGCGCGGTCAGCAGCACCATCAGCGTCCGCTTCATGCTTTGCAATTGCAGCATCAGCAGCGTGATCACCACCATCAGCATCATCGGCATCACCGCCATGATCGAGGTTTCGCCCTTGGCTGATTCCTCGATGGCGCCGCCCATTTCCAGCAGATAGCCCGGTGGCAGCGCCCGGCGAATCTCGCCCAGCCGGGCGTCGATCCGCTGGCTGACATCCGGCGCCTGGACGTTGCCGCGCAGGTCGGCGCGGACGGTGATGGTCGGCAGCCGGTTGCGCCGCCAGATCACCCCTTCCTCCAGTTCCGGCCGCAGCTTCACCACCTGCGCCAGCGGCACATAACGGCCGTTGCCAAGATGGATGTTGATCGCCTCCAGCTGCGACAGCTTCTGCCGTTCCGCCAGCGGCGCCCGGCCGACCACGTCGATCAGCTGGTCGCCTTCCCGGTACTGGCTGAGGCTGCTGCCGGCCAGCAGGGTATCGAGGAAACCGGCCAGCTCCTGGCTGGACAGCCCCAGCGCCCGGGCCTTGTCCTGGTCGATTTCCAGACGATTGACCTTGACCAGATCGTTCCAGTCGAAATGCACATCCTGCAGGTTCGGGTCGGCGCCCATCACCTGGGCCACTTCGCCGGCGATCCGGCGAAGCTCGGCGAGCGTGTCGCCGCTGACCCGGAACTGCACCGGGTAACCCACCGGCGGGCCGTTTTCCAGCCGCAACACCCGGGCGCGCAGGCCGCTCCAGCTGCCGTCCGCCGCGGCGAAGCGGGCTTCCAGCCTGGCCTTCAGCCGCTCCCGCGCCTCGATGTCACGGCTGAGGATCACCAGTTCGGCGAAATTGTCGTTGAACAACTGCTGATCCAGCGGCAGGTAGAAACGCGGGCTGCCGTTGCCGATGTAGCTGGCGACCAGCTCGATGTCCGCATCGCCGGCCAGTTCCTGCTCCAGCCGCTTCGCCGCCGCCTCGGTGGCGCGCAGCGAGGCGCCCTGGGGCAGCCACAGATTCACCAGCAGCTCAGGCCGGCTCGACGCCGGGAAGAACTGCTTTTCGACGACGGTGTTGAAGGCGACGATGGCGGCGATGAAGCCGGCCAGCGTCAGCCCGATCACCCGCCAGCGGCGGACGACGCACCAGCCCACCAGCGCCCGGAAGCGGCGGTAGAACGGGGTGTCGTAGATGTCGCTGCCGTGCTTTTGCGCCTTGTGCGCCAGCTTGGCCGGGTCCAGCAGGTGGTAGCCGAGGTAGGGCGTGAAGATCACCGCGACGATCCACGACACCCCCAGCGCAATGCTGACCACCGCGAAGATCGAAAAGGTGTATTCCCCGGCGGCGGAACGGGCGAAGCCGACCGGCATGAAGCCGGCGGCGGTGACCAGTGTGCCGGTCAGCATCGGGAAGGCGGTGGTGCTGTAGGCGTAAGTCGCAGCGCGGAAGCGGTCCCAGCCTTGCTCGATCTTCACCACCATCATTTCCACCGCGATGATCGCGTCGTCCACCAGCAGGCCCAGCGCGATGACCAGCGCACCGAGGGAAATCCGCTGCAGGTCGATGCCAAAGGCGGCCATCAAGAGGAAGGTGATCGCCAGCACCAGCGGAATCGACAAGGCCACGACGGTGCCGGTGCGCAGACCCAGGCTGAGGAAGGACACCGCCAGCACGATGGCGATGGCCTCGCCCAGCGAGGTGACGAACAGCTTCAGCGACTGCTGCACCACCTCCGGCTGGTCGGCGACCCGGTGAATCTCGATGCCCTGGGGCAGATCGCGCTCGAAGCCGGCGACGGCGGCGTTGAGGTCGCTGCCGAGGCGGGTGACGTCGCCGCCCTTGGCCATCACGATCCCCAGGCCGATGGCGTCTCGGCCCTGCACCCGCATCCGCGGTGCCGGCGGGTCCACGTAGCCCCGCTCGACATGGGCGATGTCCCCCAGCCGGAACAGCCGGCCGTTGGCGTTGAGGCTCAGCTTGCGGATCGCCTCGACGCTGTCAAATTCGCCGCTGACCCGCAGCCGCACCCGGTCGCTGCCGGTCTCGAAGAAGCCGGCCGGGCTGACCGCGTTCTGCCGCGCCAGCGCCTCGCTCAGCTGCTGCGGCGTCAGCCCCAGGCTGGCCAGCTTGGCGTGGGCGATTTCGACGAAGATTTTTTCCTCCTGGACGCCGATCAGCTCGACCTTGCGCACATCCGGCACCCGATACAGCACCTTGCTCAGCTGGTCGGCGCGGCGGCGCAGTTCCGCCAGGTCGAAGCCGTCGCCGGTCAGCGCCAGCAGCTGCACCTGGGTATCGCCGAATTCGTCGTTGATGAACGGCCCCTGCACCCCGGCGGGCAGGGTGTGGCGGATGTCGCCGATTTTCTTTCTGACCTGATACCAGGCCTCCGGGACTTCCTTTTTCGGCGTGTAGTCCTTGAGGATCACGAAGACCAGGGATTCGCCGGGCTTGGACGAGGAACGCAGCACATCCACCCACGGGGTTTCCTGGAGCTTCTTCTCGATGCGGTCGGACAGCTGCTGCTCGACCTCGCGGGCGGTGGCGCCCGGCCACAGGCTGCGCACCACCATGACCTTGAACGTGAAGTCCGGGTCTTCCGCCCGGCCCAGCTTGAAGTAGGACAGCACCCCGGCGATGGAGAGCACGATGATCAGGTACAGCACCATCGACGGATGGTGCAGCGCCCAGGCGGAAAGGTTGCCGCGACCCGGCCGGAACTTCATGGCCGGGCTCCGCTTTCCGCCAGCCGGACCGTCTCGCCGGCCTTCAGCTTATGCACCCCGGCGACCACCACCCGTTCGCCATCCTGCAGCCCGCTGGCCACCAGCGCGCCGTTTTCCTGCCAGGCGCCGACCTGGATCGGCCGCAGCTGCAATTGTCCTTCCGGCCCGACCACCCACACCGCCGGCTGGTTCTGCTGCTGGAAGATCGCCGCCAGCGGCAACACCAGCCCCTGGGCGACGCCGGCAAAGCGCACCTGCGCCGTCATCCCCAGATGCACCTGGGCATCCGGCTGCAGCAGCCGCACCCGGGCGGCGAAGCTGCGGCTGGCCGGGTCCGCCGCCGGGGCGATTTCGCGAATCTCGCCCTGATAGACCTTGTCGCCACCGGCCCACAGGCTGACCTCGCCGCGGCTGCCGACCTTCAGCGTGCCGATCCGGTTTTCCGGGATCGCAATCGCCAGCTCCGGCAGGTCCGGCCGGGAGAAACGGAACACCGCCTGCCCGGCGGCGACCACCTGGCCGACCTCGCCGCTGACCTGGGTGATCACCCCGGCCTGGTCGGCTTTCAGCGTGGTGTAGTGGCTTTGATTGCCGGCCAGGGCCGCCTGGGCGCTGGCGGTGCGGGCGCTGGCTTCCTTGGCATCCAGCGCCGCCTGGCTGACGAAATTGCGCGCCTGCAATTCCTTGAAACGCTGGGCGTCGGCGTTGGCCTGCTGCGCCACCGCCTGCGCGGCGCCGGCATTGAGCTGGGTATCGCTGGGGTCCAGCCGCGCCAGCACCTGACCAGGCTTGACCACCGCGCCGGCATCCACCAGCCGGGCAACCAGCTTGCCGCCGACCCGGAAGGACAACGGCGTCTCAATCCGCGAGCGAATCTCGCCGCTGAACTGCAGCGACTGATCCTGATTGCCGCGGCCGATCACCTGGGTCAGCACCGGTCGCGGCGGCTCTGGCGGCGGCGCCTGGCGCTGGCAGGCGGCGAGCAGCGCCGGCAGCAGCAGGGCGACGAGCGGCAGCCGGGCCGGGCGGCGGGCGGAAGGGGAGCAGGGGCGGGCGGATTTCATTGACGGTTCTCCGGGGATTGCAGGCCGTGCAACAGCAGATCGAGGTGGGTGCGCAGCAGTTCGCGGGGTTCGCCCATCGCCATGCCGCAGGGGGCGAGGGAGTGGCGCCAGATCACCATCATCAGCAGCGGCGCGATGGTCAGGTCTATGCATTGGTCGATGTTCAGCGTGCGGAATTCGCCGCTGGCCATGCCCCGTTGCAGTGCCGAACCGAGCAGGGCGCGGCCGGCGAAAATCACTTTCTCGTGGTAATAGGCGGCGACTTCCGGGAAGTTCCGCGCCTCGGCCACCATCAGCTTGGGGATGCCGGCCAGGGGCGTTTCCCCGATGTCCTGCCACCAGGCTTCCAGCAACAGTTGCAGCAGCTCGCCCGCGCTGCCCTGGTGGCGCTCGGCCAGGGCCTGCGCCTCCGCGAGCCGCGGCACCAGGCCTTCCTGGATCACCGCCTTGAACAGCGCTTCCTTGCTGTCGAAGTAGAGATAGAGCGTCCCCTTGGACACCCCGGCGCGGGCGGCAATGTCATCCAGCCGCGTCGCAGCAAAGCCCTTTTCGACAAACAGCGCCAACGCCGCCGTCGTCAATTCCGAAGGCCGCGCTTCCTTGCGCCGCTGTCGCTTGTTACAGAAAAACATGGTCGGGAATAAATTAGTGACTGACTGGTCAGTAATTTATTCGGGAGCGGAGGGCGTGTCAAGACAGTGCCGGTTGCTGGCACGGGCGGGAGGCTGCGGGCTTGGGCGGCCCGCAAGCGATGCGCCTGCTGGCGTTGGCTGCGGTGCGTGAGCCTTGGGGATGGGCAGAGGAAGGAAAAGAGAAAGGCAATGCGACCTGCATTGCCTTTTGCGCCGGGCTACAGCCCGAAATGTTGTCGGCTGGCGGCGAGGAATTGGGCGAGGGTGTCCGGGTCCATGTGGGCCTCCGTGTCAGATCCAGGCGCTGGTGTCGTCCTGGTCGTCGCTGAAGTCGCCTTCGGTGGGCAAGGGGATGAACTGGCTGGTGTCGGCGGCGGCCAGGTTGCCCGCAGGCGTGTCCAGGGGGGTAAACCCGGCGGCGTGGCTGGTGCTGCGGTCGGCGCCCAGCAGGTGTTCGATGCCCTGGAACAGGAAGGAGCCGGCGACGACGCCCGCGGCCGTGGTGGCGATGTTGCCGAGGATGCCGCTGCCCCAGGGGCGGGCGGCGGGGCTGGCGCTGCCCGGCAGGGCGCCGGCTGGCGGGTTGCTCGGGGCGTTGCCCCAGGCGTTATTGCCGAGAAAGCCGCTGCTGGGGCGTTGGCGGTCAAGTTCGGCCTGCTGGCTGGCGATCCGGGCTTCGGCCTGTTGCAGGGCTTGTTCCAGCAGCAGCGCGCGCTGGACCAGCAGATAGGCCGCGTCGGGCTGGCGGTCGCAGGCCTGGCGGATCAGGCTTTCCGCGTCGCTGTCCTTGTGGCTCAGCCGGGCGCTGGCAAGTTGTTGCAAAAAGCGTTCTAGGGTTTCGCGTTCCAGGGTGTTCATCGGGGGCTCCTTGCGTGTCGCGCCAAATGCGCATGGCGGCAAGATAGGGGCGGCCCCGGCTGACGACAAGTCAGCGTTTGCAACGCTTTGTTACGGTGTTTGCGTGGTGGTGGTGGTCGTGGTCGTGGACCGGGTCGGGGGC
>JBEBBF010000345.1:0-7571 GCA_041158545.1 Pseudomonadota bacterium
GCCGCTGGCCGAACGCCAGTCCGGCGAACTGCTGCTGGCCCACGCCCAGCAGATTCTCAGCAACAACCTCAAGGTCCGCAGCCTGATCAATAGTCTGGTCGGTCACCCCTTCACCAGCCAGATCGAAGAGGCTTACCGCAGCTACGGCCAGCAGTTGAGCCGTCACGCCCAGCGCGCCGACCTCTACCGCCTGCTGCTGACGCTGGTGTCGCTCTTGCTGATCGCCGCCGTCGTGCGCATCCTGCTGCGGCTGCGCAAGGCGGCGACCGAACTGCGCCGCAACCACCAGCTGCTGGACAAGATCGCCGACAACCTGGGCGAAGGCATCCTGTCCTTCGATGCCGATGGCCGGCTGAACTTCCTCAACCTCCGCGCCGAAACCCTGCTCGGCCGGCCCGCCGCCGGCCTGCTCGGCAAGAAACTCTGCCAGGTGCTGTTCCACAGCGACGAGCCGACCGATTCACCGCTGTGCCACGCCCTGCGCCATCACCAGGCTTTTGACGGCGAAACCTGGATCACCCGCTCCGATGGCAGCAAATTCCCCGCCGCCTTCCTGGGGGCGCCGCTGCCGGCGGACGAAGGCAGCGCAGGCGGCTTCGTCACGTCCTTCCGCGACCTTTCCGAAATTCGCCAGGCGGAAGCCCGGCTGCATCTGGCCGGCCGGGTGTTCAACCATCTGTCCGAAGCCCTGACCATCACCGACAACCAGGGCCACATCCAGTCGGTCAATGCCGCCTTCGAGACCATCACCGGCTACAGCGAGGCCGAAGCCCTGGGCCACACCCCCGGCGAACTGCTCGCCTCCGGCCAGCATGACGAAAGTTTCTACCACGCGATGTGGGAAGCCCTGGCCGCCACCGGCACCTGGCAGGGGGAAATCTTCAACCGCCGCAAGAACGGCGAAATCTACCCGGAGTGGCTGTCGATCAGCGCGGTGCGCGAACCCGGCGGCGAGATCGTCCAGTACATCGGCCTGTTCTCGGACATCACCGAGCGCAAGGAATCCGAAGCCTATATCCACCACCTCGCCTACCACGACCCGCTGACCGGGCTGGCCAACCGCCTGCTGTTCAGCGACCGTCTGGAGACGGCGATCCGCCAGGCGCACCGCAACCAGCGCCAGCTGGCGGTGCTGCTGCTCGACCTGGACCGCTTCAAGTCGATCAACGACACCCTGGGCCACAGCGCCGGCGACCTGCTGATCAAGGAAGTGGCCCGCCGGCTGGAGCAAAGCCTGGGCGAAGGCGACACCCTGGCCCGGCTGGGCGGCGACGAATTCGCGCTGCTGATCCCGGAAATCCACTCCGCCGCTGACGCCGACCTCGCCGCCGTGCGCCTGCTCGGCCTGTTCGACGAATGCATTGCCCTCAACGAGCGGGAAATCTTCGCCAGCACCAGCATCGGCATCGCCCTCTATCCCAAGGACGGCGGCACCGCCGAAGTCCTGCTGAAGAACGCCGACCTGGCGCTGTATTCGGCCAAGGACGCCGGCCGGGCGGTGTATCGCTTCTTCGTCAGCAACGACGATGCCGGCTCGATTGCCCGGCTGGACATGGAAAGCGCGCTGCGCCTGGCCCTGGGCCGCAAGCAGTTCTACCTGCACTACCAGATGCAGATGGACGTGCAGTGCAAGGGCATCGTCGGCGTCGAAGCCCTCTTGCGCTGGCATCACCCGCAGCTGGGGCAGGTGCCGCCGGAACGCTTCATCCCGATGGCCGAATCCCTGGGGCTGATCGACGCCATCGGCGCCTGGTGCCTGGAAACCGCCTGCCGGCAGTGGGTGACCTGGGAACGGCAGGGCCTGTTCATGCCGCGGGTCGCGGTCAATGTCTCGTCACGGCAACTGCGGCAGCCGGACTTCGTCGCGACGGTGCTGGACATCATCCGCCGGACCGGCATCCCGCCGGCGGCGCTGGAACTGGAACTGACCGAGAGCATGCTGTCCGAGGACACCGAACGGACCTTCGAAATCTTCGCGACGCTGCGCAGCCACAGCATCCAGATCGCCATCGACGACTTCGGCACCGGCTACTCCTCCCTGTCCTATCTGGCGCGCTACCCGGTGGATGTGGTCAAGATCGACCGCAGCTTCGTCACCGGCATCGAGCAGGACCCGGAAGCCCGCTCCATCGTCCAGGCCATCATCCTGCTGGCGCACGGGCTGAACATGACCACCATCGCCGAAGGCGTCGAAACCGAAGGCCAGCGGGCGCAACTGGAAGCCCTGGGCTGCGACGAACTGCAGGGTTACCTGTTCGCCCGCCCCTGCGCCCCGGACCCGAAGTCCTTCGTGGTGCCCAACCTCAACCGGGGCGAAAGCACGCTGCACTGAGCGGGCGCAATTTCGGCAGCACCGCCCGCGCATTCGCCGTGGTCGCCGCCGCCAGTTCCGCCGGCGTCACCCCACGCAAGGCCGCCAGTTCCGCCGCGATCCGTGGCAATTCCGCCGGCTGATTCCGCCCGACCTGTCCGTCCTGACGCAGCCAGACCGGGGGAATGTCCGGGGCGTCGGTTTCGAGCACCAGGCTGCTGGCGGGCAGCGTTGCCGCCAGATGCCGGATTCGCGTCGAGCCAGAATAGCTGAGGCTGCCGCCAAAGCCGAGCTTGAACCCGAGATCTATGAAGACATCCGCCTGCTGCCGGCTGCCATTGAAGGCATGGGCGATGCCGCCCGGCACCGGACAGCGGCGCAATTCCCGCAGCACCGGGTCGATGGTCCGCCGCAGATGCAGCAGCACCGGCAGCCCGGCGTCCCGCGCCAACTTGAGCTGGGCCCGGAAAAATTCCAGCTGCCGGGCCATGTCCAGCCCCGGCACCCAGGCATCCAGGCCGATTTCGCCGACGGCGACACAGTCTGCCCGCGCCAGCCACTCACCCAGCCGGGCGAGGTCCGCGCTGGACGCAGCCGGCGTGTAAAGCGGGTGGATGCCGTAGGCCGGCGCGCAGCCGGGGTAACGCTGGCTGCACGCGGCAACGCGGGCGCAACTGGCGAGATCGACCGCCGGCAACACCATGGCGCCAACCCCGACAGCAGCGGCCGCAGCGACGACCGCATCCCGGTCGGCGGCGAATTCCGCGGCATCCAGATGGCAATGGGTGTCGAGCCAGAAAGGCGGCGGCACGGCGGCTGAAGCCGGGAAGGCTGGCAGCGGCGCGACGCTCACAGCAGCGGCAGATCCCGTTCCAGCGGCCGGCCGCTCATCTGGTCCGCCAGCGCCGCCGCGGAGCCGCAGGACAGCGTCCAGCCCAGCGTGCCGTGGCCGGTATTGAGCCAGAGGTTGGGAATGGGGCTTTGTCCGACCAGCGGCCGGTTGCCCGGCGTCACCGGGCGCAGCCCGCACCAGAACTGCGCCTCGCCGGCTGGACGCAGCTCGGGGAACAGCTGCGTCGCCCGCCGCAGCAGCGCCTGGCAGCGCACCGGGTTGAGGTCGAGGTTGTAGCCGTTGAATTCGGCGGTGCCGGCGATGCGCAGCCTTTGCCCCAGCCGGGAAAACACCAGCTTGTGGCCGTCGTCGGTCAGGCTGACCTGGGGCGCGATGCTGTCCGCTGCCAGCGGCAGCGTCGCCGAATAGCCCTTGCCCGGATAAACCGGCAGCCGCAGCCCCAGCGGCCGCGCCAGCAGCGGCGAGTAGCTGCCCAGCGCCAGCACATAGGCGTCGGCGGTCAGCAATTCCGGCCCCTGCTCGCCGCGCACGACCACCCCGGCGATCTGCCCGGCGGCCAGCGCCAGCTTCTCGATCTGCTGCCGGTAACGGAAGGCCACACCGTGGGCGGCGGCCGCCGCGGCCAGCTGGCAGGTGAAGCGATGGGCATCGCCGGATTCGTCCGAGGGGGTGTAGTCGCCGCCGACCAGCAGCGGCCGGGCGGCGGCCAGCGCCGGCTCGATTTCGAGGCAACGGTCGGCGCTGACCGGCTCCCGGTCGAGGCCGAATTCGCGCATGGTTTTCGCTGCGGCGATGGCGCCGGCGAATTCCTGTTCGTCGCTGTAGATGTGCAGGATGCCCCGCTGCAACTGGTCGTAATCCAGCGGCAGGGTCTGGCGCAGCGCCTGGAGCTTTTCCCGGCTGTAGAGGGCCAGGCTGACGATGGCGGCGATGTTGCTGCGGGTCCGCGCCGGGGTGCATTCGCGCAGGAAGGCCAGCGTCCACCGCCACAGCGCCGGGTCCAGCCGCCAGCGGTAGAGCAGCGGCGCGTCCTCCCGGCCCAGCCAGCGCAAGGCCTTCGGCAGCACCTGCGGGTTGGCCCAGGGTTCGGCGTGGGAGACGGAAATCTGGCCGCCGTTGGCGAAGCTGGTTTCCAGCGCCGGCCCGTCCTGCCGGTCGAGCACCGTGACGTCGTGGCCGGCAGCGTGGAGATACCAGGCGGTGGTGGTGCCGACCACGCCGGCGCCCAGCACCAGTACCTTCACGCTTCGGCCTCGCTGCCCCGCTCGCGGATGATGCGGGTGACTTCCGGGATGTGCCGCAGGTCGCGCATGATCTGCGCCAGATGGTTGCGATTGCTGACCTGGATCGTGAAGAGCAGCGAGGTGAACAGCCTTTCGATGGCGCCGTCCATGGCTACCGCCTCGATATTCGAACCGCCGTTGGCAATCGCCGACGACACCGCCGCCAGCACGCCGCGGGAGTTCTTGACCTCGACCCGGATCGGCACGCTGAACAGGGCGCCGGGTTCCGGTTCCCATTCGACGTCGATCCACTTCTGCGGCTCGTGGGCGCGGGATTTGCGGATCGACACGCAATCGTGGGTATGCACCACCAGCCCCTGGCCCTTGCGGATCGAGCCGATGATCGGGTCGCCGGGGATGGGCTGGCAGCAGCGGGCCAGCTGGATCGCCATGCCTTCGGTGCCGCGGATCGACAGCGCGGCAGCCGTGCTCGGCACCTGCACCGGCGTTTCGTCCTGGGCCACCAGCCGCCGGGCGGCGACCGCCGCCAGCCGCTTGCCGAGGCCGATGTCGGCGAAAACGTCCTTGATCGACTTGTTGCCCGAGGCCCGGACCAGCTTTTCCCAGGCCACCGAGGGCACCGCCGCCGGCGACATGCCCAGGGACAGCAATTCCTGATTCAGCAGCCGCTCGCCCAGCGACGACGAGGCTTCGTTCTGCATGGTCTTCAGGAAATGACGAATCTTGCTGCGGGCGCGGCCGGTCTTGACGTAGCCCAGCCAGGCGGGATTCGGCGAAGCGTGGGCGGCGCAGACGATTTCGACCTGATCGCCGTTCTTCAGTTCGGCGCGCAGGGGCGCCAGTTCCTGGTTGATCTTGGCGGCGATGCAGCGGTTGCCGATGTCGGTATGCACCGCATAGGCGAAATCGACCACGGTCGCCCCCCGCGGCAGCGTCATGATCTTGCCCTTGGGGGTGAACACGTACACCTCGTCGGGGAAGAGATCGATCTTGACGTTCTCGAAGAACTCGGAGCTATCGCCGTTCTGCATCTCCAGCAGCGACTGCAGCCATTTGTGGGTGCGAATCTGCAGGTCGCCGGCGCTCTTCTCGGTGTCCTTGTACAGCCAGTGCGAGGCGACGCCTTCCTGGGCGACGTAATGCATTTCCCGGGTCCGGATCTGGACTTCGACCGGGGTGCCGTAGGGGCCGATCAGCGTGGTGTGCAGCGAGCGGTAACCGTTGGCCTTGGGCAGCGCGATGTAATCCTTGAACTTGCCCGGCACCGGCTTGTACAGCGCATGCAGCGCCCCCAGCGCCAGGTAGCAGGTCGGGTCATCGCGGACGACGACGCGGAAACCGTAGATGTCCAGCACCTGGGAAAAGCTCAGCTGCTTCTCCTGCATCTTGCGGTAGATCGAATAGACGCTCTTTTCCCGGCCGAACACGTCGGCGCGGATGCCGACCTGCTCCATCTTGCCGCGGATGCCGTCGAGGATGCGGTTGAGCAGCTCGCGCCGGTTGCCGCGGGCCGCCCGCATCGCCTTGACCAGCACGTCATAGCGGTAGGGATGGATGTGGCGGAAGGAAAGGTCCTGCAGCTCGCGGAACAGCTTGTTCAGCCCCAGCCGGGCGGCAATCGGCGCGTAGATTTCCAGGGTCTCCCTGGCGATCCGCCGCCGCTTGTCCGGCCGCAAGGCCGCCATGGTCTGCAGGTTGTGGTGGCGGTCGGCCAGTTTGATCAGCACCACCCGCAGGTCGCGGGCCATCGCCATCAGCATCTTGCGGAAATTTTCCGCCTGAGCTTCCTGGTAGGAGGCGAATTCGATCTTGTCCAGCTTGGACAGGCCATCGACCAGCTCGGCGACGGTCTTGCCGAAACGCTCGGCCAGCTCGGTCTTGGTCGCGCCGGTGTCCTCCATCACATCATGCAGCAGCGCCGCCATGATCGCGTCGGCGTCCATGCGCCATTCGACCACGGCGCCGGCCACGGCGAGGGGATGGGTGATGTAGGGTTCGCCCGATTGCCGCTTCTGGTCGCGGTGGGCATCCGCCGAGAACGCAAAAGCCGCCTTGATGCGGTCTACGTCAGCGGAAGGGAGGTATTCGAGGCTGTCAATGAAGACCCGGTAAGCCGGGTCTTCCGGGGAGTCAGGGTAAGGTGATGTCGGGACAGCCGGATTGCGCATGGGGCCGCATCACCTCTGCCACTCAGGCCTGACCGCGATTCAGGATTTCCACACCCACCTTGCCCGCGGCCATTTCCTTCAGCGCGATCACGGTCGGCTTGTGTTTTTCGCCTTCCATCATCGGCGTAGCGCCGTTGGCCAGCTGGCGGGCGCGGTAGGTGGCAGCCAGGGTCATCTGGAAGCGGTTGGGGATGCGTTTCAGGCAATCATCGACGGTAACACGGGCCATTTCGGGAATCTTTCTCAATCAGGTCAAACGGGAGAACAGCTCGGCGTGACGTTCACGCTGGACTTCGACGGTCAGCCGGGCGGCGCGAACAATCGCGGTGAAATCGCCCACGGCCTGCTGTATATCGTTGTTAATCATAACATAGTCAAATTCCCCGACATGGCGCATCTCCGCCTGGGCGGCGGCCAGCCGGCGCATGATCACTTCTTCGCTGTCGGTACCGCGGCCGGTCAGCCGGGCTTCCAGCACTTCCAGCGACGGCGGCAGGATGAAGATGCCGACCGAACGCGGGAAGATGTGGCGCACCTGCTGCGCCCCCTGCCAGTCGATTTCCAGCAGCACGTCATTCCCCGCGGCCATCTCGGCGGTGATCCAGGATTTGGAAGTGCCGTAGAAATTCCCGTGCACTTCCGCCCACTCCAGGAATTCGTTGCGGTGAATCATGCTGCGGAAGGTCGGGATCGTGACGAAGTGGTATTCCCGCCCGTCTTCCTCCCCCGGCCGCGGCGGCCGGGTGGTGTAGGAAATGGACACCTTGATCCCAGGGTCCCGCTCCAGCAGCATATTGACCAGCGTGGTCTTGCCGGCCCCGGACGGGGCGGCGACGATGAACAGCGTGCCGCTCATGGCTTACTCCAGATTCTGCACCTGCTCCCGAATCTGTTCGATCAGGAGCTTCAATTCCATGGACGCCTGGGAAACTTCGACCACCGCCGACTTGGAACCCAGGGTATTGGCCTCGCGGTTGAGTTCCTGCATCAGGAAA
>JBEBBF010000346.1:0-4413 GCA_041158545.1 Pseudomonadota bacterium
CTCGCCGGTTTCGAGGAGGCCGACCAGGCCGCTGATCTCGACTGGATGGCCGGCAAGCTGACCCGGATGCGCCTCTTTCCCGACGCGCAAGGTGTGATGAATCTCAGCGTCGCCGAGCGTGGCGGCGAAATTTTGGCCGTTTCCCAATTCACGCTGTTCGCTTCGACCCGCAAAGGCAACCGCCCCTCCTGGAGCCGCGCTGCCCGCCCGGAAATCGCCGAGCCCCTGTTCAAGCAATTTGCGGACAAACTTTCGGCGCTACTCGGCAAGCCGGTACCTACCGGGATTTTTGGCGCTGACATGCAGATCAGCCTGCTCAACGACGGCCCGGTCACGCTACATCTTGATTCCCGCAACCCCGAATAGCCCTAGCTGTTAGAATTCAGCCCCTTATGAGCCAATTCAACTGGGAAGACCCCCTGCTGCTGGAGCAACAACTGACGCCGGAAGAGCGCCAGTTGCGCAACACCGCCCGCGACTACGCCCGCGATGCGCTGCTGCCGCGGGTTCGCGACGCCTTCCGCCATGAAAGCTGTGACCGGGAAATCTTCCGGGAACTCGGCCGTCTCGGTTTGCTCGGCGTCACGCTGGAAGGCTACGGCTGTCCCGGTGGCAACGCCGTGATGTATGGCCTGCTGGCCCGGGAAATCGAGTGGGTGGATTCGGGTTACCGTTCGATGCTCTCGGTGCAATCCTCGCTGGCCATGTACCCGCTGCACCGTTTCGCCCAGGAAGCCCTGAAAACCCGGCTGCTGCCTGGCCTGGCCAACGGCGAACTGGTCGGCTGTTTTGGCCTGACCGAACCCAACCACGGATCCGACCCCGGCAGCATGGAAACCCGTGCCCGCGCTGTTTCCGGCGGCTGGGAACTCCACGGCTGCAAGACCTGGATCACCAACGCCCCTTTTGCCGACGTCTTCATCGTCTGGGCCAAGGACGACAACGGCCAGATCGGCGGTTTCGTCCTTGAGCGGGAGATGGCCGGCCTGAGCACCCCGACCCTGCACGGCAAGATGGGGCTGCGTGCCTCGCTCACCGGCGAGATCGTCATGGATGGTGTCTTCGTCCCGAGCAGCCACCGGCTGGACGTCAAGGGACTGAAGGGGCCGTTCGCCTGCCTGAACTCGGCCCGTTATGGCATCGCCTGGGGCGCCCTGGGCGCCGCCGAATTCTGCTGGCACGCTGCCCGCCGCTACACCCTCGAACGACAGCAATTCGGTCGGCCGCTGGCCGCCAACCAGTTGATCCAGAAGAAACTGGCGGACATGCAGACCGAAGTCACCCTCGGCCTGCAGGCCTGCCTGCAACTGGGCCGGCTGAAGGACGCCGGTCAGGACGCACCGGAAATGGTCTCCCTTCTGAAGCGGAATTCCTGCGGCAAGGCGCTGGACATCGCCCGCCAGGCCCGGGACATGCACGGCGCCAACGGCATCGCCGACGACTACGGCGTGATCCGGCACCTGCTGAACCTGGAAGTCGTGAATACCTACGAAGGCACCCACGACATCCACGCGCTGATCCTCGGTCGGGCACAAACCGGGATTCAGGCATTTTCATGAAACCCGCGCTTGCCGCCCTGCTGGCTCTGGGGCTGCCCCTGGCCGGCTGCGACCAGATCAGCCAGAAGGTCGGACTGGAAGACCCGGCCAAAAAGGAAGCCCGGCTGGAATCCGAAGGCAAGGCCGTCGGCAGCGCCTGCCGCCACTCCGGCCGCGCCATCGAGGATTGCTACGCCATTTACACCTGGGTGCCCAAGGACGCCGTATTCAACGGCTGGAAGGACATGGACACCTACATGCGGGAAAACAAGATCGAAACGATCGTCCCGCAACTGCCGCCCCCGCCACCGCCGGACGTCCCCGGCAAGAAGAAAAAGAAGGCTGCCGC
This sequence comes from Pseudomonadota bacterium, assembly GCA_041158545.1. GTDB lineage: Bacteria > Pseudomonadota > Gammaproteobacteria > Burkholderiales > Rhodocyclaceae > JBEBBF01. The sequence continues at coordinate 1,888 of JBEBBF010000346.1, forward strand.
TGACAACAGCGACGATGCCGGCAAGGGCGACGAAAAAAACAGTGAGAAAGCCAGTACCAGTGAGAAAAAACACTGACGTCGATCCCCGACGTTTTCAGCTCCCCGCCGCCGCCAGTCAGCTGTTGATGTATTGCCGCGCCGGATTCGAAAAGGAATGTGCCGCGGAAATCTGCGACCAGGCCACCCAGCTTGGCATCTCCGGCTACGCCCGCGCCAAGCCCGATTCCGGCTACGTCCTCTACGTTCCCCACGACCCGGCCCAGACCGGCGACCTCTTTGGTCAGCTGCGCTACCGGCAGCTGGTGTTCGCCCGGCAGTTGCTCGCCGTCGCCCCGCTGCTGACGGCGCTCCCGGTCGGCGACCGGATCACGCCGCTGCTCGAACAGGTCCGTGCCATGGGCCAGCAATTCGGTACGCTGTGGCTGGAAACGGCGGACACCAACGAAGCCAAGGAACTCTCCGCCTTCTGCCGCAAGTTCGAAAAGCCTTTCGCCATCGCGCTGCAGAAAGCCGGGCTGCTGGTGGATGACCCGGAGCTGCCCCGGCTGCACCTGTTCTTCCTCGGTTCTGCGGCCGCCCACGTCGGGCTGAGCACGCTGCGGAAAAGCTCGCCGTGGCCGATGGGCATCCCCCGGCTGCGGATGCCCCGCGGTGCCCCGTCCCGCTCCACCATGAAGCTGGCGGAAGCCATCCTGCACTTCGGGCTGGAACGCTGGCTGGATACCGGGCAGACCGCCGTCGACCTCGGCGCCTCCCCCGGCGGCTGGAGCTGGCAACTGGTCCAGCGCGGCATCCACGTTACCGCCATCGATAACGGGCCGATGGACAAGGCCCTGCTCGCCACCGAAATGGTCGAGCATCTGCGTACCGATGGTTTCCACTACCGGCCCAAGCGGCCGGTGCAATGGCTGGTCTGCGACATGATCGAAAAACCCTCGCGGATCGCCACACTGATGGCCGACTGGATTTGTGAAGGCCATGCTCAACAGGCGGTTTTCAACCTGAAACTGCCGATGAAAACCCGTTTCGAAGAACTGGCCCGCTGCCGCGAGATCATCCGTCAGCGTTTCCAAGCCGCCGGCCTCGAAGAACAATTGACCCTGCGCCAGCTTTACCACGACCGGGAAGAAGTGACTGCCCACCTGCGTCGGCGCGACACCGAATGAGCTCCACCATGTCTGATTCCAACGCTGCCACCGGCGGCGCCCCCGCCGCTGAAACCACCACCTTCGCCGACCTGGGCCTGGCCCCGGAACTCCTCAAGGCCATCACCGATCAGGGCTACCTGCACCCGACGCCGATTCAGGCCCGGGCCATTCCGCTGGTCCTCGCCGGCCAGGACATCATGGGCGGCGCCCAGACCGGCACCGGCAAGACCGCGGCCTTCACGCTGCCCATCCTGAACCTCCTGCTGCCCTTCGCGACCCCCAGCCCCTCGCCGGCCAAGCACCCGGTCCGGGCGCTGATCCTGGCCCCGACCCGGGAACTCGCCGTGCAGGTGTTCGAGTCGGTCAAGACCTACAGCAAATACGTCCCGCTGCGCGCCATGTGCGCCTACGGCGGGGTGGACATCAAGCCGCAGATCGAGGAATTGCGCAAAGGCGTCGAAGTCCTGGTCGCCACGCCCGGCCGCCTGCTCGACCACGTTGAACAGCGCAGCGTCAGCTTCGCTTCGGTCCAGGCCCTGGTGCTGGACGAAGCCGACCGGATGCTCGACATGGGCTTCATCCCCGACGTCACCCGCATCCTCAACATGCTGCCGGCGCAACGGCAAAGCCTGCTGTTCTCCGCGACCTTCTCCGAGGAAATCAAGCGCCTGGCCGACAAGATGCTGAAGTCGCCGGTGCTGGTCGAAGTCGCCCGCCGCAACCAGGTCTCCGAAACCATCAGCCACCGGGTGCATCCGGTGTCGGAATACGGCAAGCGGCCGCTGCTGACCCGGCTGCTGAAGTCCGGCGAAGTCGGCCAGTGCATCGTCTTCGTCCGCACCAAGCAGGGCTGCTCCCGGCTGGCGCGGGAACTGCAGCGTTCCGGCATCCACGCCGATGCGATCCACGGCGACAAGAGCCAGATCGACCGGATGAAGGCGCTGGAAGCCTTCAAGAATGGTGCGGTGACGGTGCTGGTGGCGACCGACGTCGCCGCCCGCGGCCTCGACATCGAAGACCTGCCCCACGTCATCAACTACGAACTGCCCCACGTCCCGGAAGACTATGTGCACCGGATCGGCCGCACCGGCCGCGCCGGTCGCCAAGGCAACGCCCTGTCCCTGGTCACCGCCGCGGAAGTGATCTATCTGGTTGAAATCGAAAAGCTGATCAAGCGGCCGATCGAGCAACACATCGTCGCCGGCTTCGAACCGGACGACGACTATGCCTACCCGCCCGGCAGCCGCGGCAAGCGGGAAAAGCACAGCCCGCCGCCCAAGGCCCCGCTGGCGCACAAGCCGGAACGGCGCTCCCGCAACACCCTGATCGCCGCCGACGGCTTCGATTTCAGCAAGCCCTACGAGTCACGCGGCGAAGT
>JBEBBF010000347.1:0-4409 GCA_041158545.1 Pseudomonadota bacterium
TTCCCCGCAATCCTTACCATCACCTGGTCAAGCATTACCAGGACGGCACGCTGCTCGGCAACCGGCGCAACAACCCGCTGCTGGATGCGGAGCTGGCCTTGCAGGTTTTCAGCGACCAGGAGGCCAGCCTGCGCGGGCTGTTGGCGACTTCCCCCGAGCTGCTGCTGGCCTGGCACTGGCTGACCACCCGGGACAACAGCCTTTCCGGCCTGAACAGCCTGTTCATGGTCATCCGTCGCCAGCGTTTGCCCAGCGAGGCGGAAGCCGCGGCTGCGCTGACCCGTCTGCTCGCCGGGCGGAGTTGCAGCACCGCGAGCCGGGAGGTGATCGCCAGCGCCGCCGACCACGCCTGGCCCTTGGCCTACACGCTGGCCTGGATGTCGGTGGCGGGGGGCAATTCGGTTCTGCCGCCCTGGGTGCGCCACCAGTTTCCCGCGACCGGGCAGCTGATCCGCCGGCTGCGCGACCAGCCCTGCGCCGACCCGGACTGCGCCTGGTGCCGCCGGGAACACGATGCCACCACGCAATTGCAGCAGTGGTTCGGCGCCCGCTACCGCTTCCGCCCGGAGCCGGCCGACCCGGAAAGCGGCAAGCCCTTGCAGCAGGTGATCGTCGAGGCGGCGATGCAGGGGCGGCATGGGCTGGGCATCCTGCCCACCGGCACCGGCAAATCCCTCTGTTACCAGATTCCCGCGCTGTCCCGCTTTGTGCGTACCGGGGCGCTGACGCTGGTGATTTCACCGCTGGTGGCGCTGATGGAGGATCAGGTCAAAGGCCTGCGTGAACGGGACATCGAGTGCTGCGCGGCGATCAACGGCCTGTTGTCAATGCCGGAACGGGCGGATGTGCTGGAGCGGGTGCGGCTGGGCGACATCGGCATCCTGCTGCTGGCGCCGGAGCAGCTGCGCAACAAGGCGGTGCGCAAGGTGCTGGCGCAGCGGGAAATCGGCGCCTGCGTCTTCGACGAGGCCCATTGTCTTTCGAAGTGGGGCCAGGATTTCCGCACCGATTACCGCTACGCCGCCCGCTTCATCCGGGAAAACGCCGCGGCGCGGCCGGAGGGCGGGCTGCCGCTGATCCAGTGCCTGACCGCGACGGCCAAGCCGGAAGTCGTCGCCGACATCCTCGGGCATTTCCGCGAAAAGCTGGGCATCGAACTGGTGCTGCACGATGGCGGCGCCCGCCGCGACAACCTCAGTTTCGCGGTTCAGGAGACCAGTACCGGCGAGAAATTCGCAACCGTGGCCCGGCTGATCGAGGAAGCCCTGCCTGCCGGCGCCCGCGGTGGTGCGATTGTTTATTGCGCCACCCGCGGCCAGACCGAGGCGCTGGCCGGCTTCCTGAAAAACAAGGGCATCGCTGCGGCGCCCTACCACGCCCGGCTGCCGCCGGAGACGAAAAAGGACACCCAGCGCGCCTTCATCCAGGGCGAGCTGCAGGTCATCGCCGCGACCAACGCCTTCGGCATGGGCATCGACAAGCCGGATGTCCGGCTGGTGGTGCATGCCGACATCCCCGGTTCGCTGGAAAACTATCTGCAGGAAGCCGGCCGCGCCGGGCGGGACCGGGAGGCGGCCCGCTGCGTGCTGCTCTACGACACCGAGGATGTGGAACGCCAGCACGGCATGTCGGCGGCGTCCCGCCTGTCCCGCCGCGACATCCAGAGCGTGCTGCGGGCGCTGCGCCAGTTGCAGCGCAAGAAAAACCGCGGCCAGGCGCTGGTGGCGACCGCCGGCGAAATCCTCGACGAAGACAGCGAAGCCCGCTTCAAGCGCGACATCAACACCGACGACACCCGGGTCCGGACCGCGATTGCCTGGCTGGAGGAAGCCGGCCTGGTCCGCCGCGAGGAAAACAGCGTGCAGATTTTCCCGTCCTCGCTGCGGGTGCGAAGCCTGGCGGAAGCCCGGCGCAAGCTGGCGACGCTGCCGGAGGCGCTGCAGGAACAATACCTGCGCCTGATCCAGATTCTGCTGGCCTCGCCGGCGACGGAAGGGCTTTCCACCGACGAGCTGATGGCGGCAACCGGCCTGGATGCGGACCGGCTGCGGCAGGCGCTGTTCCTGTTCGAGCAGCGCGGCATCGCCAGCAACGACACGGCGATGACCGCCTATGTCCATGTCGGCGTCGAGCGGGCGTCGCGGCGGCGCTTTGACGAAGCTTCGGCGCTGGAAAGCGCGGTGATCGCCGCGTTGCGCGAGGCGGCGCCCGACCTGACGGTGGGCGAAACCCAGCCGCTGCATCTGCGGCTGCTGGCGCAGCGGCTGAAGGATCAGGGCCAGCCGGCCTTGCCGCAGCGCTTGCGCCAGATCATCACCGGCCTGGCCGGCGACGGCCGCGATGGCCCCGAGGGCAAGGGCAGCATGCAGATTCAGCGCAGCGGCGACCCGGAATGCCTGCAATTGAGCCTGAACCGGCCCTGGGCCAGCGTCGAGAAAATCGCCGAACGCCGACGTAGCGCCGCGGAAAAACTGCTGCAGCACTGGCTGGCGGTGCTGCCCGCCGGCAGCCGCGGCCTCGACCAGCTGGCGGAAACCACGCTGGGGCAGCTGACCGCCAGCGTGGCCCAGGATGCCTTCCTCGCCAGCGAGACGCCGGACCTGCGCAAGCTGGTCGAGCGGGCACTGCTGTGGCTGCACGAGCAGGAGGTGTTGCGGCTGAACAAGGGGCTGGCGATTTTCCGGGCGGCGATGACCTTGCATCTGGAAAGCAACGGCAAATTGCAGTTCGAGAAGGGGCATTTCCAGCCGCTGGCGCTGCATTACGACGAACTGACCCGGCAGATTCACATCATGGCCGAGTACGCCGAGCGGGGGCTGGAGAAGATGGCCGACGCGCTGCGGCTGACGATGGATTATTTCCGGCTGAGCCGGGAGGAATTCTGCCGCCGCTGGCTGCCCGGCCGGGAGCAGGAACTGCAGCGCCAGACCACGCCCGAATCCTGGGACCGGATCGTCGAAGGCCTGAGCCGGCCGATGCAGCGGCATATCGTCGCCGACGACCGGGAGAACACCAATGTGCTGGTGCTGGCCGGTCCCGGTTCCGGCAAGACCCGGGTGCTGGTGCATCGGATCGCCTATCTGGTGCGCATCCGTCGCGAGCAGCCGCAGAGCATCCTGGCGCTGGCCTACAACCGGCACGCAGCGCTGGAGATTCGCCGCCGGCTGCGGGAATTGATCGGCGACGACGCGCTGGGCGTCACGGTGTTGACCTGCCACGCGCTGGCGATGCGCCTGGTCGGCGCCAGCTTTGCCGGCCGCCGCGGCGAGGAAACCGATTTCGATGGGGTATTCCGCGAAGCCACCGCCTTGCTGGAGGGCGGCGACCTGCCGCCGGAGGAGGCTGACCAGCAGCGCGACCGGCTGTTGCGCGGCTTCCGCTGGATTCTGGTCGATGAATACCAGGACATCGGCCCCGGCCAGTACGCGCTGATCTCGGCGCTGGCCGGGCGCAAGCGCAGCGACGAGGATGGCAAGCTGACGCTGTTTGCCGTCGGCGACGACGACCAGAACATCTACGCCTTCGCCGGGGCTTCGGTGGAATTCATCCGCCGTTTTGCCGCGGATTACCAGGCGCAAACCCAGTTTCTGGTCGAGAACTACCGCTCCAGCCGCCACATCATCGACGCCGCCAACGCGCTGATCGCCCCGGCCGGCGCACGGATGAAGACCGAACAGGCAATCCGGATCAACAGCGCCCGGCAAAAAGCCCCGCCCGGCGGCGACTGGCAGCAGCGGGACCGGGTCGGCCAGGGCCGGGTGCAGATCCTCCCGGCCGGGCGCAACGCCGAAGACCAGGCGCGGGCGATATACACCGAGCTGCTGCGGATGCAGGGTCTGGGTCTGGACTGGTCGCACACCGCAGTGATCGCCCGCCAGTGGAAATACCTGCAACCGCTACGCGCTGCCTGCGTCGCGGCGGGCATCCCGGTCAGCCTCGCCGACGAAAAGGCGCCGCCGCTGTGGCGGCTGCGGGAAACCCGCCAGCTGCTGGGGCATCTGGACCAGCAGGCCGTGCCACTGCTCGACGCCGCCCACCTGTGCGACTGGCTAGCGCAGCAGGGGCAGGATGGCTGGTGGCCGCTGCTCGACGAGGCCATCGCCGCCTTTGCCGAGGACACCCGCGGCAGCGAGGTCAGCCGGGATTATTTTCATGAATGGCTGGCCGAATGGGGCCGCGCCCAGCGCCAGCAGCAACAGGGGCTGCTGTTGCTCACCGCGCACCGGGCCAAGGGCCTGGAATTCGAGCATGTCTTCGTGCTCGACGGCGATTGGCACAACCCGCGGGACGAAGACCCGGACGTCGCCCGCCGGCTTTACTACGTCGCGATGACCCGCGCCCGCAGCACCTTGACGCTGGCGCGGATGCAGGGCAACCAGCCGCTGCTCGACGCATTGCCCGACGAACCG
>JBEBBF010000348.1:0-8839 GCA_041158545.1 Pseudomonadota bacterium
AGGTGGGTTGTAAGTGATGTGATAGGTACGACCCGAAGCCAGATGCACACGACGGCCGGCCATACGATCAATGATATCCTGATCTGGCACATCGATCTCCAGAACGATATCCAGCGGCACACCGGCTTCTTTCATGGCTTCGGCTTGCGGAATGGTGCGCGGGAAACCGTCGAACAGGTAGCCGTTCTTGCAATCGTCCTGGGTCAGGCGATCCTTGACCATGCCGATGATCACGGCGTCCGGAACCAGACCGCCAGCGTCCATGTGCTTCTTGGCTTCCAGGCCCAGCGGCGTGCCGGCCTTGACCTGGGCGCGCAGCATGTCGCCGGTGGAAATTTGCGGAATGCCAAATTTTTCGGAAATGAATTTGGCTTGCGTGCCCTTGCCGGCACCGGGGGCACCCAGAAGAATCAGTCTCATTTTTTCCTCAGAACGTTGTGTGGTGAAGCTTTTTTAATTGGCGGCCCGTCTGGGGGAGAGCGGGCGGAATGGCCGGGACGTTACTCGCTATTTCCGGGACGGTCAAACAGTTTGCGGACCCTGGCGGCATCCTCCGGCGTGTCCACTCCGGCCGCTGGCGCGTGGTCAACCTGCTCCACAACAATGCGGTATCCGTGCCACAGCACGCGCAGTTGTTCCAGGGATTCAAAGCGTTCCAGCGGAGAGGGCGCGAGGCCGTTATAGGCCAGCAGGAAGCCGGCGCGGTAAGCGTACATTCCGATATGGCGCAGCGCCGGAAACCGCTCCGGCAGGGTTTCACCGCCACCTTCCCGGGCAAAATGATCGCGGGCGTAGGGGATGGGTGCGCGGGAAAAGTACAGGGCCTCGCCCTGGGCGTTGCAGACCACCTTGACCACATTGGGGTTGAAGAAGTCGGCCGCGTCCGCAATCGGGTGGGCCAGTGTGGACATTGCCGCGTCGCAGCTGGCCAGGCGGACGGCCGTCAGGCTGAGGAGCTCCGGGTCCATCAGCGGCTCGTCGCCCTGCAGATTCACCACCAGGGTGTCGTCGGGCCAGGCGCAGCGGCGGGCCACTTCGGCCAGGCGGTCGGTGCCGCTGGGGTGGGCGCTGTCGGTCATGATGACCCGTAAACCGGCGCTGGCCGCAACCTCGGCGACCTGCCGGTGGTCGGTGGCGACCAGCACCTCTTCGGCACCGGAGGCCAGCGCCCTTTCGGCAACGCGGACGACCATCGGCTTGCCGCCCAGATCAAGCAGGGGCTTGCCCGGCAGGCGGCTGGAAGCGAAGCGGGCGGGGATGACGACCTTGAAGCGGGGAGGCATCAGCTGCCGGCCTCTTCGGCGTTCAGCGGCCGGGCCTGGTCTTCCAGCATGATGGGGATGTCGTCGCGGATTGGAAACGCCAGCTTGCAGGCGTGGCAAACCAGTTCCTGTTCCGTCCGTTGGTACTCGAGACTGCCCTTGCAAATCGGGCAGACCAGGATGTCAAGAAGCCGTGTGTCCACGAAGGTTCTCCAGAAGTGTGGTGAGGAGTTCGGCCGGCAGTTCGGCCTCCACCGGCAGAACCCAGGCTTCCCCCGGAAAAAGTCCGCGGCATTTTACTCCATCCTTTTCCGTCATCAGCAGCACGCCGCCGTGGGCGAAGGCCAGGTCTTCGGCGGTGTAAGCGTGGTGATCGGGGAAGGGGCGCGGCGTGAATTCCAGGCCCAGCGCGGCCAGTGTCCGGAAAAAACGCTGCGGATCGCCGATGCCGGCCAGTGCAAACAAGGGGCGTCCGCGCAGGGCGTCGGCACTGCAGTTCAGGCCGGGCTGATCCAGGCGCTGAAACGGCGCTGCCCGCAGATGCATGCTGAAACAGGGGAGGGCGGGTAGTCCGGCCGGTGTCGGACCGCCGCCGTTGAGCACCAGCGCCTGGCAATGGCGCAGCCGGTACGCCGGCTCCCGCAGCGGGCCGAGGGGTAGCCGCCAGCCGTTGCCGGTGCCGCGTCCGTCCATCACGGCAATTTCCACGTCCCGCGCCAGACGGTAATGCTGCAGGCCGTCGTCGCAAAGAATCAGGTCCACATCGGGATGCGCCGCCAGCAGCGCCCGGGCGGCGGCGGGGCGATCACGGCCGATCCAGACCGGAACGCCGCTGCGCAGGGCCAGCAGCAGCGGCTCGTCGCCGACTTCTGCGGCGAGGCTTTCGGCCTTGGCCGGCTGGGCCTCCCGCGCCGAGCCGCCATAGCCGCGGCAGACGATGCCCGGCCGCCGCCCGGCCTGGCTCAGGCCGCGGGCCAGCCACAGGGTCAGCGGGGTCTTGCCGGTGCCGCCGACGCTGATGTTGCCCACGACCACCACCGGAACCGGCAGTCTTTCCGCGCGCTGCCAGCCCCGTTGATAAGCCAGCCGGCGCCAGCCGGACAGCGCGGTGAAGATCAGATGAAAGGGGGTCAGCAGCGGCCATAGAAGCCACAACGCCGGCGTCAGGCGGCGTTGTGGGGCAAACCATTGTCGCTGCAGCCAGGCCGCAAACATCAGCGGCTGGACTGGGTGGCGAAGGAAATATGCGGATAGCCGGCCAGCTGTGCGGCCTGCATCACATCGACGACGCTCTGGTGCGTGGCCTTGGCGTCAGCGTTGATGACGATCAGCGGGTCGTCCCGGCCATTGGCGGCTTGGCGCAGGCCGTCGGCCAGCGTGGCGATTTCCCCATTGACCAGCGGCTTCTTGTTGATCAGCACCTGACCGCTGGCCGTCACCGCAACATTGATTTCGTTGGGCTGCTCGCTGGTCTTGCCAGCCTCGGCCGTCGGCAGGTTGATTTCGAGCCCGGAAAACTTGGCGTAAGTGGTGGTCAGCATCAGGAAGATGATGATCACCAGCAGGACGTCGATCATCGGGATCAGGTTGATTTCCGGTTCTTCCCGGTTACGGCCCCGTTGGAAGTTCATGGTGGGTTCCTGTCCGGCTTAGCGACGGTCGCCGTGGACCGACTCCACCAGCTTGATCGCCTGCTGCTCCATCTCGATGACGAAACCATCCACCTGGCCGCGGAAATGTCGCCAGAAGATCATCGCCGGAATCGCGATGATCAGGCCGAAGCCGGTGTTGTACAGGGCGATGGAGATGCCGTGCGCCAACTGGATCGGGTTGGAGCCGGAGGGCGCCTGCGAGCCGAAGATTTCGATCATGCCGACCACGGTGCCGAACAGGCCCATCAGCGGGCTGATCGAGGCGATGGTGCCCAGCGTGGTCAGGTAGCGTTCGAGTTGATGCACCACGGCGCGACCGGCCTCCTCGATGGACTCCTTCATCACTTCCCGGGTGGAACCGACGTTGCGCAGGCCGGCGGCGAGCACGCGACCCAGCGGCGAATGCCGTTCCAGATCATCCACCAGCTTTTCGTTGGCGCCGCCCTTGCGGAATTCGGCGATGACCCGCTGCAGCAGTCCCGGCGGAACCACCTTGACCGGACGCAGCGCAACCACACGCTCGATGATCAGGGCAACAGCGATGATGGACGCCAGCAGAAGAGGCCAGATCGGCCAGCCGGCCGCTTGAATGATGGCAAACACGGGATTACCCCTAGTCAAATTGACAAAGGCAGAGATTCTGCCGGGCGCGCAGGCCGCGGGCAAGGGGCCGGGCCGGGATTTTCTCCGGAGATTTCCAGGCGGGAAGGCCGGGAGGCGCGCACAGGTCGGGCTGGCGAGGTGGGTGGCGGACGAAAGGCCTGCGCAGGCGGCGGGCGCGGCCGGGGGCCTCCGCCGGTTAAAATCGCGGCCATGCCTGATTATTCCCCCCCCGCGACCCCGGCCCTGCCGGCCAGCGCCGTCCTCAGCGTCTCCGCCCTCAACCGTCTGGCCCGCAACAGTCTGGAGGCCGCGTTTCCCCTGTTGTGGGTAGGCGGCGAGATTTCCAATCTGACCTATGCGGCCTCCGGACATGTCTATTTTTCGTTGAAGGACGCCCAGGCTCAGGTGCGCTGCACGCTGTGGCGTAACCGGGCGCAGCTGCTCGGCTTTCGCCTGGAGAACGGGCAAAAGGTCGAGGCGCGGGTGCTGCCGACTTTGTATGAAGCTCGGGGAGAATTCCAGCTGACGGTCGAGGCCGTGCGCCGGGCCGGCCAGGGCGACCTCTACGAACGCTTCCTTCGCCTGAAGGCGCAACTCGAAAGCGAAGGGCTGTTTGCCGCGGAAACCCGGCGGCCGTTGCCGACCTTCCCGCGCCGGCTGGCCATCGTCACCAGTCCGCAGGCGGCCGCCTTGCGCGACGTGCTGAGCACGCTGGCCCGACGGGCGCCGCAGGTGGCGCTGACCCTGTTCCCCTGCCTGGTCCAGGGCCAGGGGGCGGCCGCCAGCATCGCTGCCGCGCTGACCGCGGCCGGGGCCTCCGATTGCGATGCGGTGCTGCTGTGCCGTGGCGGCGGCAGCCTGGAGGATTTGTGGGCCTTCAACGAGGAAGCGGTGGCCAGGGCGATCCGCGCCTGCGCCAAACCGGTGGTCAGCGGGGTCGGGCATGAGACGGACATCACCATCGCCGATTTCGCCGCCGACCTGCGCGCGGCGACGCCGACTGCGGCGGCCGAGTTGATCGCCCCGGAGTGTCAGGGGCTGCAGCAGCGCCTGTTCCGGCTGGAGCAGCAATTGCAATGGCGGCTGGAAGCCGGGCTGGCGCAGAAGCAGCAGCAACTGGATGGCCTGGGCCGTCGCCTGCTGCATCCCGCCGAGCGGCTGGCTCGGCAGCGGAGCGATCTGCAACGCCTGGGCCAGCGTCTGGACGCCGCGCTGCGGCAGCGGCAGTTGCAGCGGGATTTCCGCTTGCAGGGGCTGGTGGCGCGCTTGCAACGGCAGCGGCTGGAACTAATTCCCGATGGCGAGCGTCTCAATGCCCTGAATTTGCGCTTGCGCCACGCCGGACAACGGCACAATGCCGCCCGGCAGGCTCGTCTGGCCGGGCTGGCCGGTAGTTTGCAGCAGCTCAATCCCCAGGCCGTTCTGGCCCGGGGTTTCAGTCTGACGCTGCAGGCCGACGGTCGGATCGTTCGTGACAGTGCGCTGTTGTCCGCAGGCGAACCGCTCAGGCTGGTTCTGGCCCGTGGCGCGGCGGCAGTGACAGTGACGGCGGTGGAATCCGCGGTCGAAGTTGTTGCAACGCCGCAAGCCGAATAGAATTTTCAGTTCCCCAACCTTTCATGGAGAAAACATAATGGCTCATCAACTGCCCGCTCTGCCCTACGCCAAGGACGCCCTGGCCCCGCATATTTCCGCTGAGACCCTGGAATTCCACTACGGCAAGCACCATCAAGCCTATGTGACCAACCTGAACAACCTGATCCCCGGTACCGAATTCGAAAACCTGGATCTGGAAGACATCGTCAAGGCCGCCCCGGCCGGCGGCATTTACAACAACGCCGCCCAGGTGTGGAACCACACCTTCTTCTGGAGCAGCTTGAAGCCGAACGGCGGCGGCGCTCCGACCGGTGCGCTGGCTGACGCGATCAACGCCAAGTGGGGTTCCTTCGACGACTTCAAGAAGGCCTTCCAGGCTTCCGCGGTCGGCAACTTCGGTTCCGGCTGGACCTGGCTGGTCAAGAAGGCCGACGGCAGCGTGGACATCGTCAACACCGGTGCCGCCGGCAACCCGCTGAAGAGCGGCGAAGGCAAGCCGCTGCTGACCATCGACGTCTGGGAACACGCCTACTACATCGACTACCGCAACCTGCGGCCGAAGTTCGTCGAAACCTTCCTGGCCAGCCTGGCCAACTGGGAATTCGCCGAACAGAATTTCGCCGGCTGAGGCGGTTTTCACCCGGATGCAGCTTGATCCGGAGCGGAAATGACAAGGGGGCTGCGGCCCCCTTGGTCGTTGACGCGGGGCAGGGAGCGAATCAGTCCCGGTCTTCCAGCAAGGGCGGCAGGAAAACCTCGTTGACCAGCACCCGTTGATTGCCCAGTTGATGCAGGGAGCGGCGGGCCCAGAGCGGGGTGGCGGGCGGCGTGGAAAGCTGGGCCAGGGCGCGCTGCTGCAGGCTGTCGGCGGCGGACAGGCGTTTGAATTCCAGCGGGCCACGGCGGAAACCGGGGTGCCGGAACAGCAGGGAGCCCAGGGAGCGTTCGCCGAGCCGGGCAAACCAGCGGGTCAGGCGGCCTCGCGGCAGGCAGGGTAGCGCGGTGTGGGCGAAGATCAGCGGCTGGCCGTCGCCCTCCAGGCAGACTTCGCGTATCCAGGCCTGCTGCCCCACCGGCAGGCCGAGGGCCAGGGCTTCATCTGCCGCCAGCGGCGCCAGTTGCTGGCGAAGCAGGCGGACCCGGAAGACCGTGCTGCGGGCCTGGCAACGCCGGGTCAGCGAACCCGGCTCGCGCAGCCAGCTGCGCAGACCGGCGGACAGGGACTGCCGCGGCAGGGTGGTCCGCCAGGAAGACTGGGCTTTCATGGATTTCAGCGGGGCGACGGCGCCTGCAACACACCTTCGATGACGGTGCCGGGCTTGATGCCCTTGCCGGCAAACCAGCCCTTGTTCATTTCCAGCGCGAAGCGGGCGGCGCCGCTGGCGCAATGGCTGTCTTCGGTCTGCGGCGCCATGTCCTCGATGTTGAGGATGCGGCCGTTGTCGTCGAGGAAGGCGACGGACAGGGGCAGGAGGGTGTTGCGCATCCACATGCAGTGGCGGGCGGCGGTCGGGAAAACGAACAGCATGCCCTGCTGCTGCGGCATGTGCTGCCGGTGCATCAGGCCCTGCATCCGGTCGCTCTGGTTGGCGGCGACTTCGACGTCGATCCGGTAGAAGCTGATGCCCAGGGTTTGTCGCGGCATTTCGGCGCGCAAGGGCAGGCTGGTGCCCAGGCCGGCGACCAGCGTCAGTACCAGCAGAGGACGAAGCAGCAGGCGAAGCAAGGCGCCTGGGCGCGAAGCGGCAAGCGGCAGCATGGTTCAGCGGTGCTTGTGGCTGCGAACTTTGTGGGCGTGGGCCTTGCCGTTGGCGGCCCTTTTGGTCTTCTTCAGTTTCTTCTTGTACAGCTTGTGCTTGACCTTGGGCGCCTTGGCCGTGGTCGTGGCGACCGGGGCGTTCCAGTCTTCGGCGGCGCGGGGGGTGGCGGCTTCGGCGATCAGGGCTTGCAGGGAAAACAGGCTGGCGACCAGCAGGGCGACAAGTTTCTTCATGGGTGGAAACTCCAGGTTCAGGAATGGGGTTGATCAGGGCGCCGGCGCCGGGCGCCAGCAGCCGGGGGCGAGGTCGCCCAGTTGATAAGGGCCGATCGCAACGCGGATCAGCCGCAGGGTCGGGTAGCCGACATGGGCCGTCATCCGCCGGACCTGGCGGTTCTTGCCCTCGCGAATCTTCAGTTCCAGCCAACTCGTCGGGATGTGGCGGCGGAAACGGATCGGCGGGTCACGGTCCGCCACTGCCGGTTCCGGCTCCAGACGGCGCACTTCCGCCGGCAGCGTCGTGAAGTCGGCGTAGCGCACACCCTGGCGCAGCTGGGTCAGGGCCGCGTCGTCCGGCTCGCCTTCCACCTGGACCCAGTAGGTCTTGATCATCTTGTGGCGGGGGTCGGCGATGCGGGCCTGCAGCTTGCCGTCGCTGGTCAGCAGCAGCAAGCCTTCGCTATCGGCGTCGAGCCGGCCGGCAACCCGGACGTCAGGCAGGGTGATGAATTCCTTGAGCGCCCGCCAGCGGCCTTCCGGCGTGAACTGGCTGAGCACGCCGTAGGGTTTGTTGAAGAGAATCAGTGGGCTGGAGGCGGTCAAGTCGGGGCTGGGCCGGGCAAAGCGGCGGATTTTATTCCAGACGGGGGCGTTTTCGGCACGCTTGCGGGATGCCGCTGCGGGCCGGGGCCGGGTTTCAGAAGCCATGGGCCAGGCTGCGCAGCAGGATGCCGACGACGGCGCCGAGGGCGGCGGGCTTCCACACCCGGCTGACCCGCGGGCCGGCGGAGATCAGCACCGCGACGCCGGGAAGATCGAGCGGGTGGATCATGAAACCGGCGCTGTGGTTGAGCATCGCGACACTGATGCTGCCCTGGCGCAGCAGTTCATCCATGACGCCCATCATCGCGGTGCCACCGGCCAGCACCTTGGTCAGGGTCGGCAACAGGTAGGCCGGGTCGATCTGCAGGGCGGCGAGGGGGGCGGCAAGCAGGTGGTGCAGCGCGTCGATGGCGCCGCCGCTGCGCAGCGCGGTGACGATCACCAGCGACAGCACCAGCATCGGAATGGCGCCGGTGGCGATGCGGAAGGCTTCGGCGCCAGCCCGGTTGATCACGTCCAGCACGCCCTTGGCGTCCTGGGCCTGGGGGTGGCCGGGGGGAAGGTCGTTCAGCTGTTCCGCCGCGTCGAGCTGGCGACCGAAGCCGTAGTAGGTGACGGTCGCGGCGACGAGGCCACCGAGTAGCGAGAACAGCAGCACGCTGCCGACCTGCAGGCCCATGGCCGCCATCGGCAGCAGCACGTTGGCCTGGGACATCGCCATCACCATCGCCAGGGTCGCCGCCAGATGCCGGTCGGAGGCGCCCCGCTGTTCCATCATCGCCAGCGTCGCCACCGGGGCAGCGAAGCTGACGAAATTGATCTGCAGTGCGGCGAAGACGCCAAGGCCGGTCAGCCCCAGCGGCTTGAGCGGCGGCGCCAGGTGGCGGACCAGCCAGTCGAGGACGCCGCGGGCTTCGAGCAGCCGCATCAGCGACAGCATCACCACCATCACCGGCAGCAAGATGAACAGCGACAGTTCAACCGCCGAGCGCCCGGCCTTGAGAATGACGTCGATCAGCAGATCCATGCGCCGGAGCGGGGCTTACTTGCGGCCGAGACCGCCCAGCAGTGCGGCGACAACCCGGCGGGGCTTGTGCAATTCGGTCTTGCCAGGGGCTTGCGGGGAATCCGGAACTTCGCCGCGG
>JBEBBF010000349.1:0-3870 GCA_041158545.1 Pseudomonadota bacterium
CCGTTCTCGTCGAGCACCGGGTTGTAGCTGGCCTGAATCCAGACCTCGTGCCGATCGCGGGTGAAGCGGCGGTAGCGTCCGGAGTCGAACTGGCCGCTGCCAAGCTTTTCCCAGAACTGGCGATAGGCCGCGGTTTCGGTTTCGGCGGGATCGAGGAACATCCGGTGGTGCTTGCCGCGTATCTCGTCCAGCGTGTAGCCGAGCAGATTGAGGAAGTTCGCGTTGGCGGTCAGCACGAGGCCGTCCAGCGAAAACTCGATCACCCCCTGGGATTTGTCGATGGCGGCGACCTGACCGCGCAGGTCGCGCAAGTCCTCCGTGGCGATGCGGGTCTGGCCGGGCTGGGAAGCGGAATGGGAACCGGAGCCGAAAAGACGGGAAAACATCGCGCTATCCTCCATAAGCATCTCGGAATATTCACCCGCTAATAACAGGCTTATTTCGCCGCAGGTGGAGTAATTCCGTATGACTTTATTGTTGGTCCCTTTCCCTGCCCGTTGCGGGGAAAATGGGGCTTTATCGTTTGACCGATTGATGCCCCATTCTATCAGCCTGAATCCGCAGCAAAACGGGTTTTGTCTTCGCTGCGGCTTGTTATCTTTCGCTGATTTGTGAAAATAATTGATAAATTAAAGTCAGGGTAATGTCCGTATTCAGGTGGCCGTGGGGCGCTACCCGGCAGCTCAGGTTTCCGGCAGCCACTTCACTTCAGCGGCCAGCTGCGCCAGCGCGATTTCGTCCAGCCCGAGGTCGGCCAAGGCGCTGGGGCCGAGCTTGGCCCACTCCAGCGTGATGGTCTGGCTGTAGTGCTGCTGGACCAGAAACTCGGCGACCTGCGCAACGGCAATCAGATGCCGGCTGGCGCGTTCCAGCGGCGGCGAGCTCTCGCCCGCCAGCGCGGCCCAGTCGTGATGCCAGCGGATCGCGGCGACCATGTTGGCCGGCAGCCCCCAGTCGTTGGCCAGTTGCGCGCCGATCAGCGCGTGGTTCACGCCGATCAGGGCCTCTTCGACCGCGGTGAAACTCCGGGTCTTTTCCGCATTGGCACAGGCCAGCACCGCGATGTAATCCTCAAAAGGCATCATCAGGGTCGGGATGCCGCAATCACGGAACAGCGCAAAGGTGTAGGCCTCTTCCGGGGCGATGCCCAGCCGGGTCCGCAATTGCCGGGTCAGCCAGGCGGTAAGGCCGGCGGTTTTGGCGGAAGCGTCCCAAAAACGCTCCATGGCCGGCAGGTGCTGGAAAGCCTCGCGCAGCGCCAGACCGGCGACGGCCTGGGCAATCTGGCGCAGCCCCAGCAGCGTCATGGCCTCGCGGATCGAGCCGACCTTCTGCCGCAGCCCGTAATACGGCGAATTCACGGTCTTGATCAGCCCGGCGGCCAGCGCCACATCGGAGCGCAGCAGTTCCGCCAGGAGATGAAAATTGGGCTCATCCCTGGCCATTTCCTCCTCGATGCGCGCCAGAATCTTCGGCCGCGGTGGAATGCCGATTTCCCGCAGCGCGATCTTCATCCGGAAACGGACTTCGTCAGCCGGCAGCGGTATCCCTTTTTTGCTCATCCCTTCCTCCTGCGGAGCAGACTGCTGATCCTAGCCGATATCCAGCAGTGAAAACACGCAGCGTGCCGTACTGATGAACTCGCGCATGGTTTCGAGGTTGAATTCCGGGGTGAAACTTGCCTCGCAGGCGGCGGTGACGCTCAGTTCCCCCTGGGCGTTTTTGGCAACCATGCCGCGATCAATCAGGATTTTCACCTTGCGCCGCACGGTCTGGTACGGCAAGTCAAAAAATTGCGCCAGGGAATACGTGTTGCACTTGGGCAATAGCCGGCGGCGTTCGTTTTCTTCGGAAAGCCGGCGGGTAATGTTTTCCGGGCCGTCTCTTTGTAATAAGCGGCTGATGTTGAATAACCAGATTTCCGACGCAATCATCGACAGAATCGGATCCCCCAGTTTGTTGAAATCCCGATGATTAAAGCGACGAATGAAATTGAAAACGAGAAAAAAGGACGGATGCCAGTTTTCCAGGAAAGCGGCTTCATCAAACTGACCGCACTGGCCGCAATAAGCGCCGCGCAACGCAGCCTTGAGCGGGTCCTGCTCAGAGCACTTCAGGGATACCACGATAAACGTTTCCTTCAGGATGACCTGCCGGAATCTTGGCGATCAACCGTCAGCGGCTCAAGTTGCACATTGTCCATTATGGTCAGTCAACGCCGCGCTCAAGCCAGCGGGATGTCGATCCGTCGGCGGCACACACGAAGCGAAACCCCCGCGGCGCAGGGCGCGGCGGGGGGGAGGGGGATGCAGCAAGGCGGGCGCGGACCGGCGGCGCCTTGCTCACCGCCAGCCCGATCCCGGTTTTGGAGGCCGGGGAGCTGGCGGTACAGCCAGGAATTACTTGGCGGCGGGAGCGGGAGTCGGGGCGGCTGCGGGGGCCGGAGTCGAGGCAACTGCCGGGGTAACTGCGGCACCTTCCTTCTTCTCTGCCTTGTGGTGGTGCTTCTTTTCCTTCATTTCCTTCTTGGCCGGCTTGTCGGCGGGCTTGGATTCCGGCTTGGCGGCTTCAAGCTTGACCGGCTCGGCGGCCTTCGGGGCTTCGACCTTCTTTTCAGCGGCAGCGGGGGCCGGGGCGCTGAGCTTGGCGGCCGGGGCGGCAGCGGGCTGCGGTGCGGCGGTGCCCTGGGCGAAGGAGGCGGAAGCGAAACCGGCGGAAAGGGCCAGAGCGATCAGGGTCTTGGTGATTTGCATGATATTTCTCCAGATAAACAAGGGTTTGGTGTTTCTACCGGGTGCCTTGCGGAAATCGCTGCACCTTGAAGCGAATAACGCCGCCGCTGACCGCCGGGATGTCAGCAAGCGTGTAAGCCTCGGTAGCCGAGTTTGATCAGGATGTTTCCGGACGTTACGGGCGTGACCGCGCGGCCGGAGGGGGCCGTCCGGAATACGCGGCGCCCGCCCGAATGCGGCTCAGCTCGCTGCCGTGTCGGCCTCGCCGCCGCACAACGCCAGAAAGTGGCGGATCGCGGCGTTGTCCGGGCGTTGCCGGTGGCGGACCAGATAAAACGGGCGGGTGAGGCTCAGCGCCGGGGTGGGAATCGCCCGCAGCCGGCCGGCCGTCAGCGCGTCGCTCAGCGCGTGGCGGGACAGGCAGCCCAGGCCCATGCCGGCGGCGACGGCTTGCTTGATGGCCTCGGTGTGTTCCAGTTCCAGCCGGACGCGGACTTCGGACAAATGCCGGGCGACCTGGCGATCAAAGCCGGCGCGGGTGCCGGAACCCGGCTCGCGCAGGATCCAGTCCTGGCCGGCCAGTTCGGCGGGGCCGGCGGCGACGAGTTGGGCCAGAGGGTGGTCCGGCGCCGAGAAAATCACCAGCTCATCCTGTTGCCAGGGGCTGACCAGCAGGTCGGGATGCTGGGTTTCGCCTTCGATCAGCGCCAGGTCGCAGTCAAAGCGCAGCAGCCGGGCGACGATGGCGGCGGTGTTGGCGACTTGCAGCGTGATGCCGGCTCCGGGGTGCTGCCGGGTGTAGGCGGCCAGGAGCGCCGGGGCCAGGTAGTTGCCGATGGTCAGCGTGGCGCCGAGCGCCAGCGGCGGCAGGCTGCCGCCCGCCAGCAGGTTTTCGATGGCGCCGGCTTGCGCCAGCAGGGCGTCGGCTTTGGGCAGCAGAGTCCTGCCCACCCCGTTGAGGCGCAGGCTCTTGCCGATCCGGTCAAACAGCGGGCAGTCGAATTGCCGTTCCAGCTCGACCAGCGCGCTGCTGGCGGCGGACTGGGACAAGGACAGGCGGGCCGCAGCGCGGGAGACATTTTCGGTGCGGGCGATGGCGGCAAAGATTTCCAGCTGGCGCAGGCTGAGCTTCATATCT
>JBEBBF010000350.1:0-2867 GCA_041158545.1 Pseudomonadota bacterium
GCCTGCGCGCTGGCGGCACGGCGCAGCTTTGCGATCATCACCGGCGGCCCCGGCACCGGCAAGACGACGACGGTGGTGCGGCTGCTGGCGGTGTTGCAGGCGCTGGCGCTGGCCGGCGGCAAGGCGGCGTCGCCGCTGCGGATACGGCTTGCGGCGCCGACCGGCAAGGCGGCGGCCCGGCTGAATGCCGCCATCGCCAGGGCGGTGGCCGGGCTGAAGCTGGAGGCGCTGGCGGATGGGGAGCGGATACGGCAGGCGATCCCGCTGCAGGTCAGCACCTTGCATCGCCTGCTGGGCAGCCGCCCGGATAGCCGCCGTTTCCGTCACCACGGCGGGAATCCGCTGCCGCTGGATGTGCTGGTCATCGACGAGGCGTCGATGGTCGATCTGGAGATGATGGCCGCGGTGCTGGATGCCTTGCCGGCGACGGCGCGGCTGATCCTGCTGGGCGACAAGGACCAGCTGGCTTCGGTTGAGGCCGGCGCGGTGCTGGGCGAGCTCTGCCGCCGCGCCGAGCGGGGGCATTACACACGGGAAACCCGTGACTGGTTGCAGGAAGCCAGCGGCACCGGCTTGCCGGAAGACCTGCTCGACACGGAGGGGCAGCCGCTGGATCAGGCGGTGGTGATGCTGCGCCACAGTCACCGCTTTGGCGCGGGCAGCGGCATCGGCCAGCTCGCGGCGGCGGTGAATGCCGGCGACCTGACGGCGCTGCGCCCCATCCTCGCCACGCCCCGGCCCGACCTCGCCCGCTGGCGGCGGGGTCTGGAGGGCGAGGCGGCGCTGGAGCGGCTGTTGCTCGCAGGCTGCCTGGCGACGAATGGGGTGGAAAGCGCTGGAGCCGCCGGCCTGGTGCGCCAGGGTTATCGCCACTATCTGACGGTGATGCGGGCGCAGCGTCCGGTGGCGTCCGCCCCGGCCGCCGCCTTGGACCTCTGGGCCGGTGCGGTGCTGGAGGCCCACGGGGAATTCCAGCTGCTGTGCGCGCTGCGTCGCGGCCCCTGGGGGGTGGAGGGCCTGAATCAGCGGGTCGCCGGGCTGTTGTTCCGCGCCGGCCTGATTCCGGCGACCGAAGGCTGGTATCCCGGCCGGCCGGTGCTGGTAACCCGCAATGATTACGGCCTCGGGCTGATGAACGGCGACATCGGCATCACGCTGGCGCTGCCCCGGCCCGACGGGGGCGGCGACAGCCTGCGCGTCGCCTTTCCCGCCGCCGACGGCCAGGGCATCCACTGGGTCCAGCCCAGCCGGCTGCAGGCGGTGGAAACGGTTTATGCGCTGACCGTGCATAAATCCCAGGGCTCGGAGTTCCGCCACGCCGCGCTGCTGCTGCCGGAACAACTGAACCCCATCCTGACCCGTGAATTGATCTACACCGGCATCACCCGCGCCCGCGAGGCCTTCACGCTACTCGAAACCGGCCAGCCGCAGGTGCTGGAACAGGGCGTGATGCGGCGGGTGTTGCGGGGCGGGGGCGCCTTGCGGCCGGATTGAGGCTGTGCTGCCCGCTGCCTGCGGTGGCGGGATGGCGTGGTAGCGGCATGGGGGGGCAGCGCGTGCGTCCCGCCACGGGAAAGCGGCCAAGCCCTGCGAATGGGGCTGGCCGTTCCCGGTTCAGCGCATGAATTTCCCGTTGGCGCCGATCACCGTCAGATCCACGTAGGTGGAGCCGATGTGGCGGCTGGGGGTGAAGCTGATTTCGTGGCCGCCGAGGTCGTGGCGGTTGAAGGTTTCCAGGGCGTCGATGAAGCGGTCGCGGGTCAGGTTGCGGCCGCTGCGGCGCAGGCCTTCGGCGATGACCTTGCCGCAGAGGAAGGCTTCGAGGCTGTTCACCGAGAAGCTGTCCTTGCCGCTGTCGCGCATGGCTTGCTGGTATTCCTTGACCAGGGGTTTGGCGGTGTCCCAGGGGTTGGGGGCGATCTGGGTGTTGGCGACGCCGCGGCCGGCGGCCCCGGTGTTTTCGATCAGCTCGTTATTGGCGTTGATCGAGATCGTGAAAAATTGCTGAAAGCCGCCCGCGGCGCGCATCTGCTTGACGAATTCGGCGGCGGGGCGGGTGACGGTGAACATGATCACGGCCTGGGGCTGGGCGGCCATCAGGGTTTTGACTGCCGGCGCGACATCGAGGCTGCCGCGTTCGATGCTGGCGCTGGCGTGCACCTTGAGGTTGCGCTCCTTCAGGGCTTCTTCGAGGTAGGAGAGGCCTTCCTTGCCGAAGGGGTCGTTCTGGTAAAACATCGCGATCCGCTGCATGCCCAGCGTCGCCAGCTGATCCACCATCTTGAAGACTTCGTCCTTGTAGCTGGCGCGGAGGTGGAAGACCTGACGGTTGAAGTTGGCGCGCAGGGATTCGGCGCCGCTGAAGGGGCATAGCAGCGGCGTCTTGGCTTCGCTGGCGACCTTGATCGCTTCGTTGCTTTGCGGGGTGCCGAGGCTGCCAGCAAGCAGGAAGGCGCCTTCGCCGAGCAGCGTGCCGGCGTTGGCCTGGGCGCGGGCCGGGTCAAAGCCGTCGTCCAGGGTCTTGAGTTCGATCAGGCGGCCGTGGATGCCGCCCTTTTTGTTGATCGCGTTGAAGGCGGCGTTGAGGCCGCTGGCGATGTCCTGGCCGACGGTGGCGGTGGGGCCGCTGAGGGCCACGGTCTGGCCGAGGATGAGTTTGCTGTCGCTGACGCCGGGTTCGGCGCAGACGGCGTGGGCGAACAGGCTGAACAGGGCGGTGCCGATCAGGCGGCGAACAAAGGGGCTGGGGGTCATGCTGTCTCCATGGGGGTAGCCGAAAGTGGGCGATGCTTCCTTGTCGTTATGGTCGCTGCGGAGGGGGAAGCTTGGTCTCCGCAGGGCGGCTGCGTCGGGGCCGCTTTCATATT
>JBEBBF010000351.1:0-7554 GCA_041158545.1 Pseudomonadota bacterium
GCTCGAAGCCATTGAAGAATTCGGTTTCGACGCCTGCATCGGCGGCGCCCGCCGCGACGAGGAAAAGGCCCGCGCCAAGGAGCGGATCATGAGTTTCCGCGACGAATTCGGCCAATGGGACCCGAAAAACCAGCGTCCCGAGCTGTGGAACCTCTACAACGCCCGCAGCCACAAGGGCGAAAACATCCGCGCCTTCCCGATCTCCAACTGGACGGAAATGGACGTCTGGCAATACATCGAGCGGGAAGGTCTGGAATTGCCCAGCATCTATTTCGCCCATACCCGCCCGGTGGTGATCCGCGGCGGCGCCATCGTCCCGGTGAACGTGCCGCTGATGAGCGGCGAGCTGACCAATCTGCCGAAGCCGGGCGAGGCCATCATCGAACGCCAGGTCCGCTTCCGCACCGTTGGCGACATCTCCTGTACCGCTCCGGTGGATTCCGACGCGGACACCGTGGAAAAGATCGTGCTGGAA
Source organism: Pseudomonadota bacterium (assembly GCA_041158545.1). Classification (GTDB taxonomy): domain Bacteria; phylum Pseudomonadota; class Gammaproteobacteria; order Burkholderiales; family Rhodocyclaceae; genus JBEBBF01. The sequence goes on from JBEBBF010000351.1 coordinate 476, forward strand.
ACCGCCACCACCACCATTACCGAGCGCGGCGCCACCCGTCTGGACGACCAGACCAGCGAAGCCTCGATGGAACAACGCAAGAAAGAGGGTTATTTCTGATGTCCGCCCATGTTGAAGATCATGGCCTGCTGCGCTTTCTGACCTGCGGCAGCGTCGACGACGGCAAGAGCACGCTGATCGGCCGCCTGCTGTTCGATTCCAAGACCATCCTCGCCGACACCCTCTCCGCCATCGAGCGGACCTCGCAAAAGCGCGGGATGTCGGCTGTCGATCTGTCGCTGCTGACCGACGGCCTGCAGGCCGAGCGGGAACAGGGCATCACCATCGACGTGGCCTACCGTTACTTCTCCACCGGCACCCGCAAGTTCATCATCGCCGACGCACCGGGCCACGAGCAGTACACCCGCAACATGGTGACCGCCGCCTCCACCGCCAATCTGGCGATCATCCTGATCGACGCCCGCAAGGGCGTGCTGACCCAGACCCGCCGCCATTCCAAGCTGGCCGCGCTGGTCGGGATTCCGCATCTGGTCGTCGCGATCAACAAGATGGACCTGGTCGATTACTCGCAGGAAACCTACGAAAAGATCAAGGCCGACTACCTGGAATTCGCCGCCAAGGTCGGCATCACGGACATCCGCTTCATTCCGCTGTCGGCGCTCAACGGCGACATGATCGTCGACCGGGGCGAGCAGCTGGGCTGGTACGACGGCCCGACGCTGCTGGAAATCCTGGAAGCCGCCCCCGCCGCCCACAGCGAACACGCCGAAGCCTTCCGCTTCCCGGTGCAGTTCGTCTGCCGGCCGCAGGATTCGGCCAACCCGGAACTGCACGACTACCGCGGCTTCATGGGCCGGGTCGAATCCGGCAGCATCCGGGTCGGCGACGCCGTCACCGTGCTGCCCTCCGGGCTGGAATCCACGGTCAAGGCGGTGCAAATCGGCGGCCAGGATCTGGACGAGGCGGTGACCGAGCAATCCGTGACGCTGCTGCTGGCCGACGAGATCGACATTTCCCGCGGCGACATGATCGTCAAGCGCGCCGAAGCACCGGCAGTGGTCAAGGAAATCCGCGCCAACCTCTGCTGGCTGGCGGAAACCCCGCTCGACCGCGCCCGGACCTACCTGATCCGCCACACCACCCGCGAGTGCAAGGCCAAGCTGACCGGCATTGCCCACCGGCTGGATGTGAATACGCTGGAGCAGCTGTCCGCGGAAAAGCTGGCCATGAACGACATCGCCGAAGTCAGCTTCAAGCTGGCACAGCCGCTGTTCATCGACCCTTACAACAGCAACCGCGGTACCGGCGCCTTCATCGTCATCGACGAGAGCAACAACAACACCGTCGGCGCCGGGATGATCCTGTAAGTCCGGCCAGCCTTGATGCGAAAACGCCTCCGGTCCGGAGGCGTTTTCGTTTGCCCAGCAGGCGGGTCGCGTTCAGAGCGGCAGCCGGCGGCGGGCTTCGAACAGGCAGACGCCGGCGGCGACCGAGACGTTGAGGCTTTCCACGCTGCCGTGCATCGGGATATGCACCAGCTGGTCGCAGGTTTCCCGGGTCAGCCGGCGCATGCCGTCGCCTTCGGCGCCCAGCACCCAGGCGGTGGCCTGCGGCCAGGTGGCGGTGTAGAGGCTGTCCTTGGCTTCGCCGCAGGTGCCGACCACCCAGATGTCTCTTTCCTTCAGCTCGCGCAGCGTCCGCGCCAGATTGGTCACCATGCAGTAGGGCACGCTTTCGGCGGCACCGCTGGCGGTCTTGATCGCGACATCGGTCAGCCCGGCGGCGCGATCCTTGGGCGCCACGACCGCATGCACCCCGGCGGCGTCAGCCACCCGCAGGCAGGCGCCGAGGTTACGCGGGTCGGTCACCCCGTCGAGGATCAGCAGGAAAGGCGGGGTTTCCAGTACATCCAGCACGTCGTCGAGCTTGAAATCCCGGCGACCGCCTTCAACGCGGGCGATCACCCCCTGGTGCCGGGCGCCGGGCAGCATGCCGTCCAGGCGCTTGCCATCGCTGGCGATGACCCGGGCGCCCTGCAGTTCGGCCTGCTGCAGCAGGTCGCGGGCGCGGGCGTCATGACGCTCGGAATCGATCAGAATCTCGCGCACCGCATCGGGGTCATGGCGCAATTTGGCTAGGACGGCGTGAAAGCCGTAAATGAGACGGGCGGACATGGGAATTTTCCGGAAAGCGGCCGCAGCGTGAGGGGCTGCGGCCGGTGGATTACCGCAGGATCACTGCGCGTGGTGGCTCATGATCTGCTTGAGCCCGGCGACATTGAGGATGCGGATATGTTTCTGCTGGACGGCAATCAGGCCTTCTTCCTGGAAGCGGGAGAAGGCGCGAGAGACGGTTTCCAGCTTGAGACCGAGATAGCTGCCGATTTCCTCACGGGTCATCCGCAGGTAGAACTCGGCGTGGGAGTAACCCCGGGACGTGAAACGCTGGGACAGGTTGAGCAGGAAGGCGGCGAGGCGTTCTTCGGCGCGCATCGTGCCCAGCAGCATCATCACGCCGTGGTCACGGACGATTTCCCGGCTCATGACCTTGTGAAAATGGTGCTGCAGCGTCTGGATTTCCCGGGACAGGCTTTCGAGCCGGGAGAAGGGAATCACGCAGACTTCGCTGTCTTCGAGCGCAACGGCGTTGCAGGAATGGTGTTCCTGGCTGATGCCGTCGAGGCCCAGCAGTTCGCCGGCCATCTGGAAACCGGTGACCTGATCCCGGCCGTCTTCCAGCAGCACGTCGGTTTTGAAGAAGCCGCTGCGGATGGCGTAAATCGCGTCGAAGTCCTGGCCGGCGCGGTAGAGGTGCTCGCCCCGCTTGACCCGTTTGCGGGTCGCCACCAGATCATCCAGCTTGACCATCTCCGTCTCGGAAAGACCGAGGGGCAAACAGAGTTCCCGCAGGTTGCAATTGGAACAAGCGGTCTTGATCACCGACAGGGTGACTTCCTTGACCGCCGAATTGGAATGCATCGTCATCCTAGCCACGTCGCCACTCTCTGTTGATCCAAGTCAACCGTCGCCTTTCGCTGCCCGAACATAATCGCCGGACCCTAGGTGCTGCGACCAATGAATTTCGTTACTGACAATCTCATCTTCGATCCACAAATCATTCGCCGTTTCGACGTGAATGGCCCGCGCTATACGTCGTATCCGACCGCGGATCGTTTTGTGGAGGCTTTCGATGCGGATGCCGCCAAACTTTGGCTGGGCAAACGCAACATAGGCGGCATCAGCCGCCCGCTCTCATTATACTTCCACATCCCTTTCTGCAACACCATCTGCTATTACTGCGCCTGCAACAAGATCATCACCAAGGATCACGGGCGTAGCGCCAAGTACCTGAAGTACCTGGCCCGCGAAGTGGCGCTGCAGGCGGAATACCTGGACGGCACCCACGATGTCATCCAGCTCCACTGGGGTGGCGGCACGCCGACTTTCCTGTCCCACGACGAAATGCGGCAGTTGATGGAAATCACCCGCAAGCATTTCCGCTTGATGGACGGCGGCGAGTTTTCCATCGAGGTGGACCCGCGCAAGGTGGATGCGGCCACGGTCGCCCTGCTCGGCGAACTGGGCTTCAACCGGATGAGCCTGGGCGTGCAGGACTTCGACGAGCATGTGCAAAAGGCCGTCAACCGCATCCAGAGCGAGGAAGAAACCCGGCTGGTGCTGGAAGCGGCCCGCGCCAATGGTTTCAAGTCCGTGTCGATCGACCTGATCTACGGCCTGCCCCAGCAGACCGTGATGGGTTTCAACCACACGCTGGAACGGGTGCTGGCCATGAACCCGGACCGGCTGTCGATCTACAACTACGCCCACCTGCCCAGCCTGTTCAAGCCGCAACGGCGGATCCACGAAGCCGAACTGCCCAGCCCGGACAGCAAGCTGCAGATCCTGTCGCTGGCGATCCGCAAGCTGACCGAAGCCGGCTATGTCTTCATCGGCATGGACCACTTCGCCAAGCCGGACGACGAACTCGCCGTCGCCCAACGCCAGGGCCGGCTGCACCGGAACTTCCAGGGCTATTCCACCTACGCGGACTGCGACATGCTGTCCTTCGGCATCTCCTCGATTGGCAAGGTCGGCCCGACCTACTCGCAGAACGTCAAGACGCTCGACGAGTACTACGACCGACTGGACAACCACATCCTCCCGGTTTTCCGCGGCATCGAGCTGAACGCTGACGACATCCTGCGCCGTTCGATCATCCAGGCGCTGATGTGCCACTTCGAGTTGTCCATCGAATCCATCGAAAGCGCCCACCTGATCGACTTCCGCAAGTATTTCGCCGCGGAACTGGACGACCTGAAGGAAATGCAGCAGGCCGGCCTGGTCAAGGTGGATGACGAGTGGATCACCGTGCTACCCCCCGGCCGGATGCTGGTCCGCGCCATCTCCATGGTGTTCGACCGCTACCTGCGCGCCGACCGCCAGCGCACCCGCTATTCAAAGGTGATCTGAAACCCCGGCACGGTTGTCCGTGCCGGCTGTTTTCCCCATGCCTGACACCCCTGCCCTCGCCCTGTTTGCTGTCGGCCTGCTCGGCGGCACCCACTGCATCGGCATGTGCGGCGGCATCGTCGGCGCCCTGAGCGCGGGCAATGCCTCCGGTTTTCGCCTGCACCTCGCCTACAACCTCGGCCGCATCCTTTCCTACACCCTCGCTGGTGCGCTGGTGGGCAGCCTCAGTGCCGCCAGCCTCAGCCTTTCCGGGCGACTTCCGGTCAGCTGGCTGCTCTACCTGCTGGCCAACCTGATGCTGGTTGCCCTCGGGCTGTATCTACTCGGCTTTACCCAGGCGCTGGCGCTGACCGAAAAACTCGGCCAGGGCCTATGGCAACGGCTGCAGCCACTGGCCCGCCGCTTCATTCCCGCCCGTACCGTGGCCCAGGCGCTGCCGCTGGGGCTGGTCTGGGGCTGGCTGCCCTGCGGTCTGGTCTATAGCGCGCTGGTCACTGCGATGACCGCCGGCTCGGCGACGGGCGGCGCGCTGCTGATGCTGGCCTTCGGCCTCGGCACCCTGCCCAACCTGCTGCTGGCCGGGCTGCTGCTGCACCGGCTGCGGCATGTCAGCCAGCACCCGCTGGTTCGGGCCGTCTGCGGTTTATTAGTATTGGCTTATGGTGTTCATGGACTGATCGGCAATTTAAGATTGCTGCCCCAGCTTTGAACACCGCCGCCATGACCGCACCCGCATCCCCAGCACCCAGCCCGCAAATCCACGAATTCGCCATCGGCGGCATGAGTTGCGCCGCCTGTTCCGCCCGGATCGAGCGGGTGCTCAACCGGATGCCCGGCGTTGAAGCCAACGTCAACCTCGCCAGCGAACGCGCCCGCATCCGGGTCAGCGGCAGCAGCCTGGACGAAACCGGGCTGATCGCCGCCATCGCCAAAGCCGGCTTCAGCGCCACCCCGGCCCGACTGCACGACAGAGAAGCAGCCAAGCGGGAAAAGGCCGCCGCCTACCGCCGGGAACTCAAACAGTTCGCCATCGCCGCCCTGCTGACGCTGCCGCTGCTCGGGCAGATGCTGTTCATGTTCGGCGACAGCCACCCTCACCCGGAACTCCCCCGCTGGCTGCAACTGGCGCTGGCCACGCCGGTGCAATTCTGGATCGGCGCCCGTTTCTACCAAGGCGCCTGGAAAGCCCTGCGCGGCGGAGGCGCCAACATGGACGTCCTGGTCGCGCTGGGCACCTCGATGGCCTGGGGCTTTTCGACGCTGGTCACGCTGCTCGAACTCGACCAGCACGTCTATTTCGAAGGCGCAGCGGCGGTCATCACCCTGGTGCTGCTCGGCAAGCTGCTCGAAGCCCGCGCCAAGAGCCGGACCTCGGAAGCCATCGAATCCCTGATCCGCCTGCAACCCAAAACCGCCCGGATCGAACGCGACGGCGTGCTGATCGACGTCCCGGTGGACAGCCTGATGCCCGGCGACGTCTTCCTGGTCCGCCCCGGTGAAAGCGTGCCGGTCGATGGAGAAATCCTAGCCGGCCGCTCGAATCTCGACGAATCCCTGCTCACCGGGGAAAGCATGCCGGTCGGCAAGCAGCCCGGCGACCGGGTCTTTGCCGCCACCCACAACGGCCAGGGTAGCCTGCGCTGCCGCGCCACCGGCGTCGGCGAACACACGCTGCTGGCCGGGATCATCCGCATGGTCGGCGAAGCCCAGGGCAGCAAAGCCCCGGTGCAGCGGCTGGCCGACCAGATTTCCGCAGTATTCGTCCCGACCGTGGTCGGCATCGCCACGCTGACCGGACTCGGCTGGTACCTGCACAGCGGCGAACTGGCCACGGCGCTGGTCAATGCCGTCGCCGTGCTGGTGATCGCCTGCCCCTGCGCCCTCGGCCTCGCGACGCCGACCGCCATCATGGTCGGCACCGGTCGCGGCGCCAGCGCCGGCATCCTGGTCCGCAATGCTGCAGCGCTGGAGCGGGCCGAAAAACTCCGGATTCTGGCGGTGGATAAAACCGGCACGCTGACCTGCGGCCGGCCGCGGCTGACCACGACGCTGCCCTTGCAGGGCGACGCCGAAACCGTGGTGCGCCTTGCCGCCGCGCTGGAACAAGGCTCGGAACACCCGCTGGCCCAGGCGCTGCTCGCTGCGGCCCATACCACGCTGCCGCCGGTCCACGCCTTCCTGGCCCACCCCGGCCAGGGCGTCAGCGGCGAAGTCGAAGGCCGCAGCCTGCGGCTGGGCGCGCCGGACTGGATCGGCGGCGCGCTGCCCGAAGCCCGGATCGCCGAACTCCAGGCGGCCGGCCAGACCGTGGTCGTGCTGGCCGAGGCGGATACGCCGCTGGCGGTATTCGCCATCGCCGACACCCTGCGCCCCGGCAGCCAGGCCGCCATCCACGCCCTGCAGGCCCGCGGCATCCGGGTCGTGATGCTGACCGGCGACAACCCGCGCACCGCCGCCGCCATCGCCGGCCAGCTGGGGCTGACGGAATTCCGGGCGCAGATTCTCCCCGCCGACAAGGCCGCAGCGATTACCGAACTCCAGGCCGGCGGTGACCTGGTCGGCATGGCCGGCGACGGCATCAACGACGCCCCGGCCCTGGCCGCCGCCGAC
>JBEBBF010000352.1:0-4480 GCA_041158545.1 Pseudomonadota bacterium
CTCTCCCGACCTCAACGCCGACGGCACGATCAACCTGCTCGTCAAGATCAATGGCACCGCGCTGCCCGACACCACGCAGGTGCTGCGCATCCGGGTGGACACCGCGATCAACCGCATCCCCCGCGCCGAAATCAGCCTGATCGACGGCGACATGGCCGCCCAGGAATTCAGCAGCAGCGACAGCGCCCTGTTCAACCCCGGCGGCAAAATCGAAATCAGCGCCGGTTACGACCAGAAACTCCAGACGATCTTCTCCGGGCTGATCCTCGGCCAGCGCCTGGAAATTCGCGAGAACAACCTCTGCCTGCTGACGCTGGACTGCCGCGACCCGGCCATCGCGATGACCGCCGGACGCAAGAACGCCAACTTCGTCGACAAGAAGGACAGCGACATCGCCAGCAAGCTGATCGGCGCCTACGCCGGCCTGAGCGCCGCGGTCAGCGCCACGACGACCCAGTGGAAGGAAATCGTCCAGTACTACTGCAGCGACTGGGATTTCCTGCTCTCCCGCGCCGAGGCCAATGGCTTCGTGGTCTTCGTCGATGGCGGCAAGGTCAATTTTGCCGCCCCGAAAGCCGCCGCCACCCCCTGCCTGACCGTCACCTACGGCCAGGATCTGCGCAGCTTCGACGCCAATCTCGAAGCCCGCGACCAGTACAGCAAGGTCACCGCCACCGCCTGGGACATCAAGAATCAGGCCATCGTCCAGGGTTCCGCCACCCCGCAAGGCCTCGCTGCCTGCGGCAACCTCAGCGCCAAGACCCTGGCCGACGTGCTCAAGCTCAGCGACTACAAGCTGCAAACCTGCACCGCCCTCGACAGCACCGCGCTGAAGGACTGGGCCACCGGCCAGCAGGTCAAATCCGAGTTGTCGCAACTGCGCGGCAGCGCCAGCTTCCAGGGTTCGGCGCTGCCCAAGCTGGGCAGCACGCTGGGCATCGCCGGCCTGCCCAAGCACTTCAACGGCACCGTGTACATCAGCGGCATCGAGCAGGAAATCGGCGAAGGCAACTGGTGGACCCGGGTCACCTTCGGCCTGTCCCCGACCTGGCATGCCGAAGCCCGTGCGCTGGAAACCCCGCCCGCCGCCGGGCTGGTCCCCGGCGTTGAAGGCTTGCAGATCGGCGTCGTCAAGAAGCTCTCGAACGACCCGGATGGCCAGTTGCGCATCCAGGTCTCGATCCCGCTGCTGCAGGCCGAAACCGACGGCGTCTGGGCGCGGCTGATGCAATTCCATGCCACCAAGGACCAGGGCGCCTTTTTCGTGCCGGAAATCGGCGACGAAGTGGTGCTCGGCTACTTCAACAACGACCCCTCGGCGCCGGTCATCCTGGGCAGCCTCTACAGCAGCGGTCGCAAGATGCCCTACGCCATCAGCGATGAAAACAACTACAAGAAGGCAATCACCACCAAGAGCGGGCTGAAGATCGAGTACGACGACGAAAAGAAGGTCATGACGCTGATCACCCCGGCCAAGAACCAGATCGTCATCAGCGACGACGGCAAATCCATCCTGCTGCAGGACCAGAACAGCAACAAGGTGAAGCTGTTCAGCGGCGGCATCAGCCTGGACAGCCCCAAGGACATCACCCTCACCGCCCAGGGCAACATCGCGCTGACCGCCACCGGCAAGGTGGCGATCAAGGCCACCCAGGACGCGACGATGCAGGGCATGAATGTCACCCACACCGCCCAGGTCGGCTTCACCGGCAAAGGCTCCGCCACCGCGGAAGTCTCGGCCAGTGGCCAGACCACGATCAAGGGCGCCATGGTCATGATCAACTGAGGCGCCCCCAGCATGCCCCCCGCCGCCCGCATCACCGACATGCACACCTGCCCGATGGCCACCCCCGGCGTGCCGCCGATTCCCCACGTCGGCGGCCCCATCGCCGGCCCCTGCGTGGCCAACGTGCTGATCGGCAGCCTCCCCGCCGCCGTGGTCGGCGACAACTGCGTCTGCGTCGGCCCGCCGGACGTCATCGTCAAAGGCTCGGCCACGGTGATGATCGGCGGCCGCCCGGCCGCCCGGATGGGCGACACCACCGCCCACGGCGGCCAGATCGTGCTGGGCCTGCCGACGGTCATGATCGGAGGCTGAACCATGAACCCCGGCAACTTCCTCGGCACCGGCTGGCGCTTCCCGCCGACCTTCAACCTCAACGGCAGCCAGACCAGCATGGTCAGCGCCGAAGACGACATCCGGGAAAGCCTGAGCATCCTGTTCGCCACCACCCCCGGCGAGCGGATCATGCAGCCCGGCTACGGCTGCGACCTGCGCGCCCTGGTCTTCGCCGAAATCGACGCCAGCACCCTGACCGCGATCCAGGACATGATCACCCAGGCCGTCCGTCACTACGAACCGCGGATCGACCTGAACAGCGTGCACATCGACGACAGCCAGGCGGAAAACGGCCTGCTGCAACTGACGCTGAACTACACCGTCCTCAGCACCAACACCCGCAGCAACATGGTCTATCCCTTCTACTTCCTCGAAGGCACCAGCCTGAGCGACTAGGTGGCCCGGCCCATGACCCAGATCATCCGCGACGGCACCAGCCAGGAACAGCGCAGCCCGCCGGCGCTGGACCCGGCGCATTTCCGCCCGGATGAACTCAGCCTGACCGACCTGCTCTACCTCGGCCAGCGCAACGCCGCGCTGCTGAACTTCTACGCCCTCGGCAACCAGCCGGAAGGCGACTGGCAGGCGCTATTCACCGCCGATGAAAGCGCGCTGCTGGCGATCCTGCTCACCGAAAGCCAGGACCTCGCGCCGCTGCACCGGGCCTTCCGCCGCTTCCTGCACGCCCTGCGCGCCGCCCGGCTCGGCCTGTCCCCGGCCCCGTCGCCGGAATCGGCCCCGCTGCTGCAGCTCGCCCGCCGGATCGAAAGCTGGCGCCAGTGCAGCCGGGCCAACCCTGGCGCCGCCGCGCAACGCCTCCACAGCCAGATCGACGGCCTGATCCGCAGCCGGCTCAGCCACGCCGTCACCGCCCAGTTCGACCACCTGGCCCGGCTCAACGCCACCGCCCCGGCACTGCGCCTCGGCCTTGGCCCCGACTGGTACAGCACCACCCCGGTGCCGCTGCCGGCGGCGGATGCCGACATCCAGGAAGAGGAAAGCTTCCTCGCCGAACTGTTCCAGACCGGCCTGCACGCCCTCGGCGTACTGCGCCGCAGCGCCGGACAGGATTTCAAGGGCACGCTGGAAAGCGGTCGGCACGATCCGGGATTCAGCCTCTACCTGAGCTTTGCCCAGCTCTACGCCCAGGCACGCAGCCCGCTGGACGACTTCAGCCCGCGGCTGCAGCGCTTCTACTACGACCAGGTGCTGGGCTTCCGGCCGCAGCCGGCCGAAGCGGACAGCACCTATCTGCTCTGCCAGCCCGACGGCGCCACCCCGGAAGTCAGCATTCCCCGCGGCACCCGCTTCATCGGCGGCGAAACCGCCGAGGGCCGCAACTGGCATTACGCCGCGCCGGACGAGCTCCACTTCAGCCCGGTGCAACTGGCGGCGCTCTACACATTGCACTGCGAACGGGACGCCCGCCGCTCGCCGGAAGACGAGCTGATCCACGCCTGCGAAGGCCGCACCGCCGTCACCGCGATCCGGGTCGGCACGCTGCCGACCAGCCTGGGCAAAACCTACCGCCCGCTGTTCGGCCAGACCCGCCGCGACGGCCCCAGCGCCGCGGCCGAACCCGCCCGGCTGGGCTTCGCCGTCGCCAGCCCGCTGTTGCTGTTGCAGGAAGGCCAGCGGGAAATCAGCCTGCTGCTGCATTACCGGCAGCCGGACCCGCCCGCCGCCGGCAGCGTCCCGGCCAGCCGCCCGAGCTACCTCAGCCTCGAAGCCCTGCTCGACACCCTGTGCGGCAACACCCCCGGCGCCACCCGCGAGGGCGCCTTCTTCAAGGCCTTCGCCCGGATGTTCCGGATCGAACTGACCACCACCGAAGGCTGGAAAACCCTGGGCGGCTACCTGCCGGGCTGCAAGGTGGTCGACAGCAGCCTGCCGGAACACTGCCTCAGCCTGCAATTGACGCTGCCGGAGCAATTCCCGGCGGTGGTCGGGCACGAGCCGGAGCGGGACGGGGAAGACTACGGCACGCCCCACCCCATCCTGCGGCTGACGCTGGCCGACGACCCGTATTTCTACCCCTACAGCTTCCTGTCGCAGTTGCTGCTGCAGGAAGTCGAGATCAAGGTCAGCGCCCGCCGCTGCCGCCAGGTCCAGGTCAGCAACCAGTTCGGGCCGCTCAACGCCGACCTCAGCTTCCCGCCCTTCGGCCCGCAGCCCAATGCCGGCGCCTATCTGGTGATCGGCAGCCGCGAAGCCTTCAGCAAGCCGCTGACCGCGCTGGAGCTGCAACTGAAATGGGAAGGCCTGCCGCCGGCGGGGCTGGAAGACCACTACCGGGATTACGGCCTGGGCTGGCGCGACGAGACCTTCCAGGTGAAGCTGACCGCGCTCAGCGACCGGCAA
>JBEBBF010000353.1:0-4123 GCA_041158545.1 Pseudomonadota bacterium
GGCCTACTTCGAGCGCTTTGACAACATCTGGTGCCATGGCGATTTCGCCGAGCTGACCGCGCATGGCGGCTTCATCATCTATGGACGCTCGGATGCAACGCTCAACCCGGGCGGCGTGCGGATCGGTACCGCGGAAATCTATCGCCAGGTGGAGCAACTGCCGGAGATCGTCGAATCCCTGGTGATTGGCCAGGACTGGCCCCCCGGCCGCAACGACGACGTCCGGGTGGTGCTGTTCGTCAAATTGCGCGAGGGCCTGCAACTGGACGACGCCCTGGTCGCGGCGATCAAGCAGCAGATTCGCGCCAACACCACGCCGCGCCACGTCCCCGCCCGCGTCGTCCAGGTCCTCGACATCCCCCGCACCAAGAGCGGCAAGATCGTCGAACTGGCGGTGCGCAATGTCGTTCACGACCAGCCGGTCAAGAACGTCGAAGCCCTCGCCAACCCGGAAGCCCTGGAACACTTCCGCAACCGCGCCGAGCTCGCGGACTAAACCCCGTCGCGGCCGGCCTCCCCCGCCGGCCGCAGCCCGTTTGCCCAAAATTTAGGCAAGTTCGCAAGCCCCTGAGCACTAAGCAGAATTTCGGCTTATCCCCAGCCCCTCCCCAGGCTTGTGCCCGGATTCTGGGGAAAACGGGGAAAACCCTCAGCCCTGGGCAAAAAGATGCCGCGCCCAGTCCGGCACCTGGTCCAGCATCAGGAAGCAGTTGTCGGACAAACCAAACAGCTGGAAGCCATGATCCTGGGCCAGGTGGGTCAGGCTGGCGCGGGAAAACAGGTTGATGTGCCCGTTGCGCGGCGCCGCGTACCACCAGTCCAGCGGCTGGCCGACGGCAATGAGGCCATCGGACGGCAGCGTGGTAAACAGGATCACCCCGTCGGGCTGCAGCAAACTCCGCAATTCCCGCAACAGCGCCTGCGGATCGGGCACATGCTCGAAGACTTCAAACGCGGTGATCAGATCGAAGCGCCCCAAACCGGCAATCCCTCCGGACTGCTGATACGGGTCATAAGAACTGGAATCCCAGGCGAAATCCCGCAAATTCGCCGCCATCCCGCCATTCCCCCCGCCGTAATCAAGATGCCGGACCTCGTTGGTGACCGACGGAAACAGGTTGGCGACGAAATCGGCGTTGTTGATCGGCCGCTTTTCCAGATATTCCGGATCCACCCGGACATAGTCGGCGTTGTAGATTTTGTCGGCGAAAGTTGCGAGATCCCAACTGCAGATTTCCGGGCAGTGGCAATGGCCGCAGGCCGGACAGCGGAAATATTCGACGGCAAACCCCGCAGGCGGCAACGCCATCCCCTTCGCCTCCTCGCAACACTTGTTGAAATCCACAGCGGCCAATGATTCGCTGGGGCAAGCGCAGACCGGGCAAAGCGGGAGGGCGGCATTCATGGGATCTTCCCTGGAAATGGCTAAGTTCGGAGATAACGAGGGCGCTGAAAGACAGGGCGGACCGGGGAACACACGACTCACCGCGCAACTCACCGTTAACCCGGCCCAGGCTCGCCCGCAAAAGCGCGCCATCTTGCCACAACCCGGCTTTTCTCCGCCGTGCCGTGCAAGGCCGGGGCATACCGCCAAGACCGGAAAAGAACGCCACCAGGCAAGGAGACGACGCCCCGCGCGACAGTGCTCCCCGGCTCAGCCCCCGCTCATTCCGCCAGGCTCAGCCACTTGATCAGCATCCGGTAAAGCGCTTCCGGTTCCACCGGTTTGCCGAGATGGTCGTTCATGCCGGCGTCGAGGCAGCGCTGGCGGTCCTCGCTGAAGGCATTGGCGGTCATGGCCAGGATCGGCGTCCGGGCGTAGCCGGGTAGCTGGCGCAGCGCACGGGTGGCGGTCAGGCCGTCCATCACCGGCATCTGCACATCCATCAGGATCAAGGAATAAGGCGTCTCCACCGCCATCCGCAAGGCCTCGGCGCCGTCCATGGCGACGTCGACCTGCAAATTCGGGCCGTCCTGCAGCAACTCCAGCGCCACTTCCCGGTTCATCGGCTCGTCCTCGACCAGCAACAGGCGGCAATCCGCAAAATGGTGGCGCAACACCGCCTGCGGGCCGCTTTCACTGCGCTCCCCGCTTGCCCCGCCCTCCGCTTCCGGCACAGCAGGATTCGCCGACGGCGACGCCGTTTGCCGGCCCAGCATCGCGGTGAACCAGAAGCAGGCGCCCTGCCCCATGCCGGCGCTGCTGGCTCCGGCCTCGCCGCCCATCAGCCGCGCCAGCTCCCGGGTGATCGCCAGACCCAGGCCGGTGCCGCCGAAATGCCGGGTGGCGCTGTTGTCCGCCTGCTCGAAAGCCTGGAACAGCCGGGCCAGCTCTCCCGCACTCAAGCCGCGCCCGGTATCCATCACTTCAAAACGCAGGCGCACGCTGGTCTCGCTGCAGGTCTCGACCGTCACCCGCAACACGATCTCCCCGCGGTCCGTGAACTTGCAGGCATTGCCCAGGTAGTTGATCAGCGCCTGCCGCAAACGGGTCGGGTCGCCGATCAGGGCCTGCGGCAAATCGGGCGGCAGTTCTGTACGCAACTTCAGGCCTTTTTCCTGAATCCGCCCCCCCATGACCTGACGCACCCCGGCCAGCAGTGCTCCAAGCTGGAACGGGTGCTGCTCCAGCGTCATCCGCCCGGCCTCGATCTTGGAGACGTCGAGGATGTCGTTGAGCACCCCCAGCAGGTGCTGCGCCGCCTGGGTGATCTTGTCCAGCCTGTCGATCTGCTCCGGCAAACGCAGCGTCCGCCGCAGCACATGGGTGAAGCCGATCACCGCGTTCATTGGCGTCCGCAGCTCGTGGGACATGTTGGCAAGGAAAGTGCTCTTGGCGCGGCTGGCGGCCTCGGCTTCATCCCGCGCCTGGATCAATTCCCGGTTCAGCTGGGTCAGGCTGGCCGTCCGTTCCGCCAGCATTTCTTCCAGATGGTCCCGATGCCGGCGCAATTCCGCCTCGGTCTCGCGCAATTGCCGTTCCGCGGCTTTCTGCTCCCGCAGGTCGGTCACAAACGCAAAGGCGCGGCGGACCGTCCCGCCGCCATCAAAATGGGTCGTCGCCTGGAACAAGACCGGAATCGGCGTGCCATCCCGATGCTGCAAGTCCAGTTCAAAGTAGCGGTGCGCCTTCAGGCTGACCTCGGCCAACCGCTGCTTCAATCCTTCACGGCTGTTGGCCTCGACAAACTCCAGCGGGCTCCGGCCGATGATTTCCTCCCTGGCGTAGCCCAGCATCGTGCACAGGGTCTGATTGACCTCCAGCGTCCGCCGGTCCGGCCCCAGCATCCAGAAGCCTTCGGCGGCGGTTTCGATGATCAGCCTATGCATCGCTTCGCTGTCGCGTAACGCCTGGGCGCTGCGCTCCCGTTCGCTGACGTCCTGGAACATCACCACCGCGCCGACGATTTCCCCCTGCTCCCGCAGCGGCGCCGTCACATAAGTCACCGGAAAGGCTGCGCCATCCCGCCGCCAGAACACCTCGCCTTCGACCCGACGCACCTCGCCATCCTGCAGCGTCTGCCAGGTCGGGCAATCCGTCAGCAGGTAATCCGCTCCGTCGCGCCGGTGGTGATGGGTCAGCCCATGCGCCAGCTGCCCGAGGAAATCCGCCTCCGTGCCGGCGAAAAGCTGCAAGGCCTGCGGATTGATGAAGCTGATCCGACCGCTGCGGTCGACACCGAACACCCCTTCGCCGGCGGAATCCAGCAGCATGGCATTGTGGTGGGCCAGTCGCCGGGTTTCCTGCAGCGCCTGTTCGGCCACGGCCACCGTCTGCTCCAGCCGCTGGGCGCCTTCCAGCTCGAAAATGCGCAGCAGATAAGTCGCCGCCAGTGCCACCAGCACCGCCACCAGCGCCCGGAAAACCTGGACCGGCACCCCGATCCCGGCCAGGAAAACATCCTGATTGACCAGACGCGCCGGGAAAATCGTCTCGGACTGCACCACCAGCCCGGCCAGCACCGCATAAGCCAGGAAAGACAGGCCCACGGTATGGCAGGCCAGGCTGACCCAACGGCCTTCGCGACCGGACAGGATGCCGCGCAGCCGCAGGCGGCAATAGGCCAGAAAAGCCAGCCCGGTCAGCAAGGCGCCGCCAAAGCCATAGGCGTAACGCGCCCCC
>JBEBBF010000354.1:0-2666 GCA_041158545.1 Pseudomonadota bacterium
CAACTACTCGACCTCGGCGTCGATCTACGACCAGGGCGGCATTGCCCATACCCTGTCGATGTACTTTGTCCGCCAGAACAACGCCACCACCGCCAACACCTGGGACGTGCATTTCGTCCTCGACGGGACCTACGAGGTGCCCTACGACGACTACACCTCCGGCACCGCCAATACCGGCCTGGCTTTCAACCCCAATGGCACCATCGCCACCTCGGCGACGGCCACGGGGCGTCTGCAGCTGGACATGGCCAACGCGGTCGATGCCGCCGGCACCACCTGGGACCTGGCCGCGGCCACCCCCGGCGTTGCCGCCAAGGACTGGTTCGCCACCACCGGCGCCCCGGTCACCGTCGATCTCTCGGAAACCACCCAGTTCGGCAGCGCCTTCGACACCAACAGCATCACCCAGGACGGCTATCCCTCCGGCCTGCTCAACGGCGTCACCGTCTCCGAAGACGGCAAGGTGCTCGGTCGCTACACCAATGGCCAATCCAAGCTGATGGGTCAGCTGGCGCTGGTGGATTTCCGCAACCCCAACGGCCTGCAGTCGGTCGGCAGCAACATGTGGGTTGAATCCAGCGCCTCCGGCCAGCCGGCGGTGGGCCTGCCCAAGGCCGGCACCCGCGGCTCGATCCAGTCCGGCGCCGTCGAAGACTCCAACATCGACCTGACCGGCGAACTGGTGAATCTGATCACCATGCAGCGCAACTACCAGGCCAACGCCCAGTCGATCAAGACCCAGGACCAGATGATGCAGACCCTGGTCAACCTGCGCTAAACGGCACTAAGGCAGCGGAGCGGAAGGAAGCGACATGGACAGACTGATCTACACGGCGATGACCGGAGCCAAGCATGTTTTCATGCAACAGGCCGGCAACGCCCACAACCTGTCCAACGCCAACACCATCGGCTTCAAGGCCCAGGAACACCGCTTCCGCGCCGTCCCGGTGCTGGGCGAGGGCGCCCCGACCCGCGCCTTCGTCGTCGATGCGATGGTCGCCGACGTCCATGAACCCGGCCCGACGCTGTTCACCGGGCGCAACCTCGACATCGCCGTGCAGGGCAGCGGCTGGATCGCCGTGCAGGCCCCGGATGGCAGCGAAGCCTATACCCGCGCCGGCAGCCTCGACATCAACGTGAACGGCCAGCTGCAAACCAAAACCGGTCTGGCGGTGCTGGGCGATGGCGGCCCGATCACGCTGGCCCCGGACAACCGGGTCGAAATCGCCCCGGACGGCACCATTTCCCAGGTGCCGACCTACGGCACCCCGAATACCGTCAATGCGGTCGGCCGGATCAAGCTGGTCAATCCCCCGGCCGGTGACCTGGTTCGCGGCGGCGACGGCCTCTTCCGCCTGAAAAGCGGCGACCCGGCCGAGGCGGACCCCAATGTCCGGCTGTCCTCCGCAACCCTCGAAGGCAGCAACGTCAATGTGGTGGATGCGATGGTCAATCTGATCAGCCTGTCCCGCCAGTTCGAAATGCAGATGAAGATGCTGCAGTCTGCCGACACCAACGCCAGGCAGGCCGACCAGCTGCTGTCCCTGACCTGATTCTTCTAGGAAACGACCATGATCCGCTCCCTGTGGATTGCCCGCAGTGGCCTTGACGCCCAGCAGACCAACATCGACGTCATCGCCAACAACCTGGCCAACGTCAGCACCAATGGCTTCAAGCGCTCGCGGGCGGTGTTCGAGGATCTGCTGTACCAGAACCTGCGCCAGCCCGGCGCCCAGTCCTCGCAGCAGACCCAGGTATCCAATGGCCTGCAGCTCGGCACCGGCGTCCGCCCGGTTTCCACCGCCCGGATCTTCACCCAGGGCGCGCTGCAAAAGACCGACAACTCCCTCGACATCGCGATCCAGGGCGAAGGCTTCTTCCAGATCCTGCTGCCGGACGGCACCACCGGCTACACCCGTGACGGCTCGTTCCAGCGCGACAACCAGGGCCAGATCGTCACGCCGGAAGGCTACCCGCTGCAGCCCAACATCACGATCCCCAGCACGGCGATCAGCGTCACCATCGGCCGGGACGGCACCGTCAGCATCACCCAGCAAGGCTCGACCGCCACCACCCAGATCGGCAGCATCCAGGTCGCGACCTTCATCAATCCGTCGGGCCTGCAGAGCCAGGGACAAAACCTGTTCCTCGAAACCGCCTCCAGCGGCACCCCGACGCCCAACACCCCGGGTCTCAATGGCGCCGGCATCCTCAGCCAGGGCTATGTCGAAACCTCGAATGTGAACGTCGCCGAAGAGCTGGTCAGCATGATCCAGACCCAGCGGGCCTATGAACTCAACTCCAAGGTGGTCTCGACGTCCGACGCCATGCTCGGCCGTCTGACCCAGCTGTAAGGAGGCACCATGCGCCGCCTGATTCCCCTGCTGCTGCTCGGCCTCCTGGCCGGCTGCGCCACCACCCCGCCCACCGCCGTGCATCAGCCGATGTCGGTCCGGCCCCAGGCGCGCCAGGACAGCTTCGCGCCCAACGGCAGCATCTTCCAGGCCGGCAGCAGCCGTCCGCTGTTCGAGGACCGCCGCGCCCGCTTCATGGGCGACACGCTGACGATCAACATCGTCGAAAACACCGCCGCCTCGACCAAGTCCAACAGCAAGACCGAGCGGGATGGCAGTGTCGAAGCTTCGGTCACCAACATGGCCGGCGTA
>JBEBBF010000355.1:0-6646 GCA_041158545.1 Pseudomonadota bacterium
CGGCCTTTCAGCAACTCCAGCGCCGGCTGGCCGGACTGGCGGGGCACTGAGCGGCATGCCTCTACGCTTCGGCCTGCCGGAAGCGGCGATAGCCGGGATGCAGGCCGTGTTTGCCCGCCACCCGGAAGTCGAGCGGGTCGTGCTCTACGGTTCCCGCGCCAAGGGCTGCCAGCGCCCCGGCTCCGACATCGACCTGACGCTGTTCGGCCCGACGCTGCAACACCAGCACCTGCTGACCCTGATCGGCGAGCTGGATGACCTGCTGCTCCCCTGGATGATCGACCTGTCGCTGTACCAGCAGATCAGCGACCCGGCGGTGCGGGAACACATCGCCCGGATCGGCCTGCCGTTTTATCCCTGAAACGGACTGTCACTGCACCAGCAGCGTGCCCGCGCACTTGCTGCGACGCACAATTCCGGGTCAGCCTCGGCCCGCCCCCTGGCGCCCGCCCGCGCTGAATCACGCCATTCGCCCTGTATTGCCCCCGTATTTCCCCGTATCGCCGCCTTTCCCGCATTGATCGCGGGACTTTTCCGGGCTTTCGACCCGCCGCGCCACTGCTTTCCCCGCCCTTCGCCGACAGGCACAGCCTTTGCTGAAGCCTGGACACTGCGTCGACAGCGGCGCGGGCTCGACCCTAAACGGAGGCGACATGGCGGGGAATACGCGGTTTTATCTGGGGAAGTATCGGGAAATCGTGCTGGCGGTGGCGTTTTTCCTGGTTTTCGACCTGGCGGTGCTGATCCTGAACTTCGTGATCTCCTTCCAGATCAGCGAAGACGCAGTGGCGATCAACCTGGCCGGCCGGCAGCGGATGCTGTCGCAGCGGATGTCGAAGTCGGTGTTCGACCTGCTGAACGAACCGCGCCAGGACAGCCTGCGCGAACTGGGCGACACCACGGCATTGTTCGAGAAAACCCTCAGCGCCTTTGAAGCGGGGGGCATCACCGCCGGCGGCAGCGGCAGCCCGGTGACGCTGCCGGCCGTCCGCAGCGACGCCGGTCGGGCCGCACTGGCCACCGCCCGCGCCAGTTGGGAAGCCGTCCGCCCGGCGCTGGCCGAGTTGCTCGCCGGCGGTCTGGACGAGGACAAGCGGCGCGCCGCCGCCGGGCTGATCCGCCAGCACAACCCGATCCTGCTGAAGGAAATGAACCTCCTGACCAGCGCGCTGGAAGCCGAAGCCGGGGCCAAGGCCAACCGGCTGCGGCTGATCCAGACCGGCGGTATCGTGCTGGCCCTGGGCAACTTCCTGTTCATCCTGCTGAAGTTCATCCGCCGGCTGCGCGCCAGCGATGCGGCGACCGAAGCGGCGCAACAGGAAACACGGGAAATCCTCGGCACCGTGCGCGAAGGCCTGGTGCTGGTGGACAAGGCCTTCCGCCTCGGCAGCCAGCAATCCCGCTCCTTCGGCGACGTGCTGGGGCTGCCGGTCGCCGCCGGGGACTCGCTGCTCGACCTGCTGTCCCGACTGGTCGATGGGCCGACCCTGAATGCCGCCCGGGAATACCTGGAGCTGCTGCTCGCCGGTCGGGTCAAGGAAAGCCTGGTGGAAGACCTGAACCCGCTGGCCCACGTCAGCGTCCTGGCCGGCAACCGCGGCAAGCGCCACCTCAGCTTCAAGTTCAACCGGGTCGTCAGTGGCAACGAACTGTCCCACCTCCTGGTCACCGTCCTCGACATCTCCGAGCAGGTCCGGCTGGAAGAAGCGCTGCAGGACGCCCAGCGCAACGCGGAAAAGGACATCGACCTGCTGCTGAAAATCGCCGCCGCCCAGCCGGAAGCGCTGCACCACTACCTGGGTTTTGCCGAAAACGAACTGCTGCTGATCAACGACCAGCTGCGCGACCTCGGCCGCCGCCGGGATACCCGCGCCATCAACCACATCTTCCGCCGGGTACATGCGCTCAAGGGCGAAGCCGCGGCGCTGGACCTGCCCTTCTTCGTCAGCCTGGCCCACGCCGTCGAAGAGCCTTTGAGCCGGCTGCGCCGGGAAGACATCAGCGCCGAAGCCGCGGAAAGCGAGCTGCTGGCGATTCCGGTGGCGCTGGAAGCTTTCCTGCAGCGCATTTCCCAGGTCCACATCCTGACCCGCAACCTGCGCCGTTACGACAAGGCCAACGCCCACCTGCCGGACCTGCCCGAAGCCCTGCGCACCCTCAGCCTCGGCGTCGCCCAGCGCCAGGGCAAGACCGCCCGGCTGCAACTCGAACTGGCGCCGCTGGCGACGCTGCCGGAGCGGCTGCAGGCGCCGATCCGGGAAATCAGCCAGCAATTGCTGCGCAACGCGCTGGTCCACGGCATCGAAGCCCCGGAACTGCGGCTGGCCGGCGGCAAGGATGCCATTGGCCAGGTCCAGATCAGCCTGAATCAGGACGGTGAGGACTGGGTGCTGCGCTGTCGCGACGACGGCAACGGCATCGACCCGGAAAAGATTCGCCGCGACCTGCTGCAAAAGAGCGTGCTGCCCGCCGACGAAGTGACGGCGATGAGCCACCGTCAGCTGGTGCAAACCCTGTTCCTGCCCGGCGTTTCCACCGCCGACGGCAGCGACGAGGACGCCGGCCGCGGCGTCGGTCTCGACCTGGTCCGCCACGAGATCGGCAAGCACGGCGGCCAGATGCGCCTGCAAAGCCGGCCCGGCCACTTCACCGAATTCATCGTCCGTTTCGAGGTCTAGCCCATGGCCATCAAGCTCCTGATCGTCGATGACTCCCGGGTCATCCGCAACCGCATCGCCCGCCTGACGCTGGACAGCCGGCTGCCCGACCTGCAGATCGTCGGCCTCGCCGGCAACGGGCTCGAAGCGATGGAACTCGCCAGCCAGCACAAGCCCGATCTGGTCACCATCGACCTGACCATGCCGAAAATGGACGGCATCGAATGCGTCGGTGCCCTGGTTGGCGCCTTTCCCAGGATCAACATCCTGGTGGTGTCGGCGCTGTCCGACAAGATCACCGCGCTGACGGCGATGAAGCGGGGCGCCCGCGGCTTCCTGCACAAGCCCTTTTCCGACGACGCCCTGGTCGATGCCCTGCTGGAACTGCTGAAGGACTGAGTCATGCGAGAACTGAGCGAAACCGAATTCAAAGTCTTCGTCGACGCCGTCCGCGGCTATTTCCAGCCCTTCGGCGGCCAGCTCGAAGTCCGCGCCGCCTACCTCAGCGAAGGCACGCCGAACCTGCACCCCTACATCGGCATCATCCCGATCAGCGGCGCCTTCAGCGGCCAGATCTATCTTTCCGCCCCGGCCGCGCTGTTGCGCCAGCTGCTGCGCAGCTTCAACGAACCCAACACCAGCGAAGACAACCTGCTGGATGCGGTCGGCGAACTGGCCAACACCCTGGCCGGCAGCGTCCGCCGCCACTTCGGTCCGGACCTCGAAGTGGCCGTGCCGGTCACCCTGCGCCCCGGCGACCCACCGCCGCGACACACCCGGAAGCGGGCCTACACCATCGCCATCAGCTGGTGCGGCTTCGAAGGCCTGGTCGTGGTCGATCTGGCCGCCAACTGAGCCGCGCATCGGGCGGGGCGACCCGCCCGGGCCACTATTCGGTCGGCAAGCCCAGCCGCGACAGGCAGGCCCGCCGCGCCGCCTCCAGCTCCGCCCGTGCCGGCTCCGGCACCAGGGCGCTGGCGCGCAGATGGAATTCCGCCAGCGCCGCGGCGACCACCCGCACCGGCAGCCCGGCCTCGCCCGCCGGCGCTGGCGGCCGTTCGCCGCAGGGCCGCAGCAGCGCATGCCGGGGAATCATCCGCTGCCCGCCCCGCTCGGCGCTCGCCGTCATCGGTCCGGTCTTGGTGAACACCTGCCCCTCGTACTCGAAACTGCCCCCGATCGGCACATCCTGGATACGCATCGGCCCGACTCCACGCAAAGCTGGCAAGCTTACGGCAGGCCCCGTCGCCGACCAAACGTTTTGCCGGGCGGCGGGTCCACCCCGAACCCCAACCCAAGGAGCCCACCATGACATCCAACCCCGTCGGCTGGTTTGAAATCTACGTTCAGGACATGCCCCGCGCCAAAGCCTTTTACGAAGGCGTCTTCCAGCTGAGCCTCAGCCCGCTCCCCACCGACCCGGCGCTGGAAATGTGGAGTTTCCCCGGCCCCAGCCCGGAAAACTACCGCAGCACCCCCGGCGCCACCGGCGCCCTGGTCCGGATGCCCGGCTGCCCCTCCGGTGGTGGCGGCACCCTGGTCTATTTCTCCTGCGCCGACTGCGGCATCGAAGCCGCCCGCGCCGCAGCCCTGGGTGGCCAGATCGCCCGCCCCAAGTTCGCCATCGGCGAATACGGCCACATCGCGCTGGTCGTCGACACCGAAGGCAACATGATCGGCCTGCATTCCTGGCAATAAGCCGGGCTGCGGGCGGCGCCCGGACGGGTTAAGATGGCGGGCATCCATTCACCCGTCTATTCACATCTCTATTCAAGTCCATGGCGCGCCACGCTGAAACCCTCCGCCCGCTGCTCGCCCCTGGGCCATGCAGTGCGCGCCAACTGGTTGAAAAGACGGGATTAAGCCAGCCAACGCTGTCACGGGCGCTCAATTCGCTGGGCGAGGAAGTGGTGCGAATCGGCGCCGGAACCGCTATTCGTTACGCACTCCGGGACAGCGCCCGCGGCTTGCCGCCCTTGCCGATTTTCCGCGTCAGCGCCGCCGGGCAGATCCAGCAGGAAGGCACGCTGATTCCGGTGCGGCCGGACGGCTTTGTGCTGCAGCAGGCCGGCGGTGGCACGCAGCACAGCGACGGCCTGCCCTGGTGGCTGTTCGACCTGCGGCCGCAGGGCTATCTCGGCCGCGCCTGGGCCGCGGTGCACGCCGCCCCGCTCGGCCTGCCGGCCAACCCGGAACACTGGAGCGACACGGACGTCATCCGGGCGCTGCTGACGCAGGGCCATGACGCCATCGGCAACCTGCTGCTCGGCGAGCGGGCGCGGGAAAACTTTCTCGCGCTGCCCAGCCCGGCCCCGATGACCCCGACTTCGGACTTTCCGGCGCTGGCCCGCGCCGCCAGCGCCGGGGAATTGCCCGGCTCCTCGGCCGGTGGCGAGCAGCCGAAGTTCTGCGCCTACGGCGCACGGGGCCATGTGCTGGTGAAGTTCTCGGCACCGGACGCCAACCCGGTCAGCGAACGCTGGCGCGACCTGTTGCTGGCCGAGCATCTGGCGCTGGCGCTGCTGGGTGTGGACAGCGCGGTGTTCGACATCGCCGGGCAGCGTTTCCTGGAAGTGCCGCGCTTCGACCGGGTCGGGGAACTGGGCCGGATCGGCGTCGTTTCGCTGCGCGCCCTGGATGCGGAATTCGTCGGCAACGCCGCCGCGCCCTGGCCCACGCTGGTCAGTCGCCTGGTGGCCGCCGGTCTGGTCGAAGCCGAAGCCGGCGACGGCGCGGCGCTACGCTGGGCCTTCGGCACGCTGATCGGCAACACCGACATGCACGCCGGCAACCTCTCTTTCCTCGCCCTGCCCGGCCGCCGCTACCCACTCGCCCCGGCTTACGACATGCTGCCCATGGGCTTCGCCCCCAGCAGCAGCGGCGCCCTCGGCCACAGCCTGCCCGCCGCCGCGCTGACCGCCACCATCCCCGGCGCAAGCTGGCGCCAGGCGCTGGACCTCGCCCGCCGCTACCTTGAACAGCTCACCCAGGACCGCCGCTTCTCCCCCGGCTTCGCCCCTTGCCTCAGCGCGCTCGAACGCCACCTCAGCGACGCCGCCACCCGCATCGCCCGGCTGGGGTAAGCCCCGGCGCCACCCAATAACAGGCATGGCTCAGGCCCGTCTGGCGGGGCTACACTGCCGGAATAGCGATTCTGGCCAGACCTCCAAGGCCAGCTTTACCTGGGGAGAACCATCATGACCGAACAACAGATCCGCACGGCTATCCGTTCTGGCTGGCCATTTTTCGGTGTCACTGAACACGGCCAGGTCATGGCCCGCTACCTGCCCTTCGGGCCGGTGTTCCGTTGGGACCGCAATCAGATGATGCCGACGCCGCTGCAGGGCGAAGACCTGCTGTGGTGGATGCAGGCCGAATCGGAAGAAGACAACCCGTAAGCGGCCGCAGCAGCTTCAGGCCCGGCGCCCGGCGATATGCGCGGCGATCAGCTGCCGGGCCTGGCGCCGGGTGTTTTCCGCACCGCCATCCATCAGCCACAGGCGCACCAGACCGAACATGAAGGCCTGGGTTTCCAGCGCCAGCAGCCGCGGCTCCAGCTCCGGACGCAGCAAGCCCTTTTCCCTGGCCAGCGTGTAGGCCGTGACCATCTTCGCCGCCCACTCGCCGCTGCATTGGTAGATGCGCGCCAGCACCGGCGCGAACTCGCCGACGTACTCGCACTTCAGGCTCATCACCTCGAAGATTTCCCGGACCTTCGGGTCGGATTCGAGGCCGTCGAGGATGGCCAGCATGCTGGAGGCCACCGCCGCCAGCGGGTCGGCGCCATCGAGCAGCACCTCATCCATCCGGTCGAACAGCGGCAGCGCCGCATCGTCGCGCACCGCGTAGAACAACTCGGTCTTGTTGGCGAAATGCCAGTAAATCGCCCCGCGGGTCACCCCGGCAGCGGCGGCCACCTGCTCCAGCGAGGTCCGGCTGACGCCCCGCTCGGCAAAAAGCTGACGAGCGGCGGCAATGATCTGGCAGCG
>JBEBBF010000356.1:0-5068 GCA_041158545.1 Pseudomonadota bacterium
TCGGTCGTTGCCGCAGGCTATTTCTCAAGCACATAGGTGCCGGGTGCCGGGGCCAGGCTGGGGAAGGCCGGGGTGGCAGCGGGCAGGGCGGGGCGCTTGTCGCCGCCGCGCTGGCCGAGCCAGCGGACCCAGTCTTCCCACCAGGTGCCGGGCGTCTGCTCGACCCGGTCCAGCCAGTGTTCCCAGTGCTCGTTGGCTTCCGGCTCACCGGCCCAGTAGGCCCGCTTCGGCGGATTCGCCGGCGGATTGACGATGCCGAGGATGTGCCCGGACGTCGAGAGCACGAAGCGGACCGGCGCCTGGGTGTTCACATACTTGCGGATGCGGTAGCACTGCTTCCACGGCGCAATGTGGTCGTCTTCGGCGGTGACGGCGTAGAGCGGCTGGGTGATCCGGCCGAGGTCGATCGGCTGGCCGGCCAGCGTGACCTTGTCCCGCTTGATCAGGTTGTTGTTGAGGTACATCTCGCGCAGGTAGAAGGCGTGCATCGCCTGCGGCATCCGGGTTGTGTCCATGTTCCAGAACAGCACGTCAAACGGCGGCAGATTTTCGCCGTAGAGGTAGCTATGCACCCAGTAGTGCCAGATCAGCGAGTTGGAGCGCAGCATCCGGAAGGACATGGCCATTTCGCCGCCGTCCAGATAGCCCTTCTTGGCCATGGCTTCCTCCAGCGCCCGGATGCTGGCTTCGTCCACGAAGACCTGGATGTCGCCGGGGTGGGAAAAGTCGGTCAGCGTGGTGAATAGCGTCCAGTCGGCCACCGGCATTTCGGCTTCGTCCCATTTGCGGTTGGCCCAGGCCATGTAGGAGCTGACCAGGGTGCCGCCGATGCAATAGCCGACCAGGTGCACCTTGGGCACTTCGCAGAAGCGGCGGGCGGCTTCGACGACGCTGGCAACGCCTTCCTGCAGGTAGTCGTCCAGCGAGACATGGGCCATGTCCGGGGTCGGGTTCTTCCAGCTGGTGATGAACACCGAAAAACCCTGATCCACCAGATACTTGACCATGCTCTTGCGGGCGGTCAGATCAAGGATGTAGAACTTGTTGATCCACGGCGTGATGATCACGACAGGCGTGGATTGCACTTCGGTTGTGGTCGGCGCGTAGTGGATCAGCTCGACCAGCCGGTTGCGGAACACCACGTCGCCGGGGGTGGTGGCCAGGTCCTTGCCCACCTTGAAGGCGTCCGGCTCGACCATCAGCACATTCTTTGCCGCGGCATCGCGACAGAAGTTGCGCCAGCCGGCCAGCAGGCTTTCACCACGGGTCTCGACATATTTCTGCAGCGCCGTCGGGTTGCTCCAGAAGAAATTGGTCGGCGCCACGGCATTCAGCCACTTGCGCAACCAGAACGCCGCCCGCCGCCTTTCCTTGTCCGAGAGGCCAGGGGTTTCGAAGTACATGTCCTGCAGCCGGTGGGTGAAGGCCAGATACCACTCCTTGATGATGTCCCAGGAAGCCGAGTCGTTCCAGATCGGGTCGGCGAAGCGGGCATCGTCAGCGTTGGGCTCGATCACGTCATCCGAAGGCATGCCCATCGCCCGCCGGGTGACATGCGCCTGCAGTTCCAGCAGGTCGCTGGACAGGCCGGTGATGACCCGGCCGAGTTCCTGCGGGTGCATCAGCCAGGCCATTTGCGCATTGATCAGGGATGAGGTGACGCCGAAGGGATCAAGGCGCTGGCTGATCGCATTGCCCAGGGCTTCCAGCGGACTGAGGCTGGAGAGATCAACGCCGTGATGACGACTGGAGGGATTGTTGCTGCTCATGGCATCGCTTCCTTCAAGGATGGATCGCGGAGACCGGCGCCAGGCGGGCAAGCCGGCTACTTGTCTTGATTTATGCCCGGCTTGGCGTAGGATGAATCGCAAACAATGATACGACTGACAGGAGGAAAGAAACATGTTCAAGCACATTTTCGTCCCGACCGATGGCTCCGAACTCTCTCAAAGCACCGCCCGCCGTGCGGTGACCTTCGCCAAGGAAGCCGGCGCCCGCATCACCGCCTTTTTCGCCAAACCCGAATATCCGGTGACCTACTTCGGCGAGGGCGCGATCATCGATCCGACGACGCCGGAAGTCTTTGCCGATTTGTCCGAGCGCCAGGCCAGGGAAAATCTGGGCTTCGTCGAACAGCTCTGCGCCGAAGCCGGAGTGGCCTACGCCGGGGTCAGCCAAACCAGTGACGTGCCCTACGAGGCCATCATCGCCGCGGCCGAAGCCGCCGGTTGCGACCTGATCTTCATGGCTTCCCACGGCCGGCGCGGCATCAGCGGCCTGCTGCTCGGCAGCGAAACCAACAAGGTGCTGACCCATTCGCAGATTCCGGTGCTGGTCTATCGCTGATCGCTCCGCGCCCCCGCGCTGCCTTCGCATTAACCTGAGCCCGGTCGTCGCCATGCGGCAACCGGGCTCCGTTGTTTTTGCCGCCGGGGCGGGTTCGACTTCTCCCCGGACTGATTGCACAATGCCGCACTTTTCGCATTGGGCAGGACAGGTATGAGCAAGCAAGGGAAATTGGCCCTGATCGCCGGGCTGCTACTGGTTGGCTTGAGCGGTTGTGGCGAACCGGAAGACACCCGGCCCGGCCAGCCGGTGGCGCACCGCCGCGCTGCGTTCAAGCAGATCATCAAATCCTTCGAGCCCATGGGCGTGATGCTGCGGGATGGTCAGGTTGATGCGGCCCGCTTCCGCAAGCTGGCGGCCGATCTGGCCCGCGACGCGGAAACGCCGTGGAGCCATTTCCCGGCGGACACCTTGTATCCCCCCAGCCGTGCCACGGCAGAAATCTGGTCGGACCCGGCCGGATTTGCAGAGGAAAAGGACGTTTTCCTGAAGCGGGTTGCGGCCCTGCAGGCCGGTCTCGGCGAGAAATATGAGCCGAGCTGGAAACTGGCCTACGACCAGGTCCACGACAGCTGCCGCAGCTGTCACAAGCGTTTCAAGGCGAAATGATCGTCCCCGGCAGTTTCATCCCCCGTTATGCCCGGCAGTTGCCCCTCGGCCCGGTGCTGGAGCTGGCTTTTGTCGGCGAAGCCCTGGTCTTGCAGGCCACGGGGGAATTGCCCACCACCGCGCAATTGAGCGGTTTGCCGCCTGCCGCCGCCGAATTGGTCGTCGGCGACCTGGATGGGCTTCCTTGTCTGGCCCGTGCCTGGCCGGGCCAGGTGCCGCTGGCGGCAGACTTGCAGCTGCGTGGCTTGCGCAGCCTGTGGGGGCGTTGCCCGGATGCGTATTACGCCGTCGCCAGCCGCGCCCGGCAGTTGCTCACCTGGGAATTGCAGAGCCGCTTCTGCGGCGCCTGCGGTACGCCGACCCAGGCTTTGCCTGCCGAGCCGGGGCGGGAGTGTCCCGCTTGCCGGCTGCGGGTTTATCCGCGGATTTCTCCGGTGGCGATGGTGCTGGTGCAGCGGCCCGGCGAACTGCTGCTGGCCCGTTCCCCGCATTTTCAGCCCGGCCTCTACAGCGCACTGGCGGGCTTTGTCGAAGCCGGGGAAACCCTGGAAGCGTGCGCCCGGCGGGTAGTGCGCGAGGAAGTCGGGGTCGAGGTGGATCAGCTGCGCTGGTTCGGCAGCCAGTCCTGGCCGTTCCCGCATTCGCTGATGCTGGCCTTCCATGCCCGTTATTGCAGCGGCGAAGTGCGGCCGCAGCCGGGGGAAATCGAAGATGCCCGCTGGTTCCCGCTGGATGCGCTGCCGCTGCTGCCGCATCCCCATACCCTGGCCTCGCGGCTGATCCAGGACGCCCTGCGCACGGCGAACGCCGCTTGATGGAGTGGGCGCTGTTGCTGGCCGGCGCCTTCTTCGCCGGTCTGGTGGATGCGGTGGTCGGCGGCGGTGGCCTGATTCAGGTGCCGCTGCTGTTCAACGCCCTGCCACACCAGCCTCCGGCGACCCTGTTCGGCAGCAACAAGCTGGCATCGGTGTTCGGCACCAGCGTCGCAACCTGGCGTTACAGCCGGCGGGTGCGGATTCCCTGGCGGCTGGTCCTGCCGGCGACCCTGGCCGCGCTGGTCTCTGCCTATCTGGGCGCGCTGACGGTGGCGGTGTTGCCGCCCACCCATCTGCGGCCGCTGGTGCTCGCCTTGCTGCTTGGGGTGGCGATGTACACCTTCCGGCGCAAGGATTTCGGTTGCGGCGGTAGCGGTCGCCCATCTCAGGCTGGCGACCCGCTGTGGGCGGCGCTGATCGGCGCGGGCATCGGCTTTTACGACGGCTTCTTCGGCCCCGGAACCGGCAGTTTTCTGATCTTTTTGTTCATCCGGGTGTTTGCGCTGGATTTTCTCCATGCTTCCGTCGCGGCCAAGGTGGTCAACGTCGCCACCAATCTTGCCGCACTGGCCTTTTTCCTGCCCCATGGCCATGTCCTATACCTGACCGGGCTGGGGATGGCGGTCTGCAATATCAGCGGCGCCGTCGTGGGCAGTCATCTGGCGCTGCGCCACGGCAGCCGCTTCATCCGCCAGTTGTTCCTGCTGGTGGTCAGCCTGCTGATCCTGCGCTTTGCCGTGGATACCTTGTTGTAGGCAAAACAGGCAATTCAGCTATGATTGCCGGCCATTTTGCTGCCCCGGCAAGTTTTGTGTGTCTGACATGCCGGCCGGACAGCCAAGAAGATCATCAATAACAGTGGGAGTTACAGCTCATGAGTGTTTGTATTGCCGCGAACCTGGAACGCGGCCCGGGGGAGAGCCGGGTCGCGCTGGTGCCGGAAACCGTGAAGAAATTCACCGGACTCGGCGCCCGGGTCAAGCTGGAAAGCGGGGCAGGCCGCGCCAGCCATTTCACCGATGCCGACTATGCGGGCGCCGAAATCAGCGCCCGGATCACTGACGCCAACGTCATGTTGTGCGTCACCCCGCCCAGCCCCGAAGAAATCGCCCAGCTCCCCGAAGGCAGCATCCTCCTGGGCCTGCTCGCCCCCTATGCCTCGAAGGAAAGACTCGCCGCGCTCAATGCCCGCAGGATCACGGCCTTTGCCCTCGAACTGCTGCCGCGCATCTCCCGCGCCCAGAGCATGGACGTGCTCTCCAGCCAGGCCTCCTGCGCCGGCTACCAGTGCGGCCTGA
>JBEBBF010000357.1:0-2521 GCA_041158545.1 Pseudomonadota bacterium
CGGAAGTCGATTTCCGCTGGATCGGCCCCGGCCAGACGCCGCCGCCGGCGGACCTGATCGTGCTGCCCGGCTCGAAGGCGGTCCGGGCTGACCTGGACTGGCTGCGCGCCCAGGGCTGGGACGCGGTGCTGGCGCGGCATCTGCGCTATGGTGGCAAGGTCATCGGCCTGTGCGGCGGCTATCAGATGCTCGGTCGGCAGATTCACGACCCGGAAGGGCGGGAAGGCGCGCCGGGCAGCAGTGCTGGCCTGGGCTGGCTGGCGGTGGACACCACGCTGGCGGCGGAAAAGCAGCTGCGCAATGTTCGGGGGCAACTGACCTTGGGGCAGGCGGCACTGGCCGGTTACGAGATTCATCTCGGCGTCAGCAGCGGGCCGGGGCTGGAACGGCCGGCGGCCTGGCTGGAAGCCGATGGACTGCGCTGGGCTGACGGGGCGAGGTCGGCGGATGATCAGGTGCTGGGCAGCTACTGCCACGGCCTGTTCGACCACCCCGAAGCGCTGGCGGCGCTGCTCGACTGGGCCGGGATGCGCGGCGCCACGGCGGTGGATTTCGCCGCCCGCCGTGAGGCGGACCTCAACCGGCTGGCGGATGCGCTGGTGGCGGCGGTGGATAGGGAAAAGTGGCGCGCCGCGCTGGGCTGGGACCTGCACGTCGCCGCTGCGGACTGACTTCTCGGTTAAGATGCCGCCGCATCGTCGCCGGCAAGCGGTGACCAGAAACAGAGGGCGGACAGCCCCGTGTATGGAGTACAGCTATGGTTCCCCACCTCAAAACGGCGCTGACCGGGCCGCTGCTCGAACTGGAGCAGCGCTTCCTCAATCAGAGCACCGAAATCGAGCACTGGCTGCGCGGCCAGTGGAATGAACACACCCCGCCGTTCTACGCCTCCTGCGACCTGCGGAACTCCGGCTTCAAGCTGGCGCCGGTCGATACCAACCTCTTTCCCGGTGGTTTCAACAACCTGAACCCTGCCTTCCTGCCGCTGTGCGTGCAGGCGGCGATGGCGGCCATCGAGAAATTCTGTCCGGATGCGCGCAACCTGCTGCTGATCCCGGAAAACCACACCCGCAACCAGTTTTACCTGCAGAACGTCGCCCAACTGGTGATGATCCTGCGGCAAACCGGTCTCAACGTCCGGCTGGGCAGCCTGTCGCCGGACATCACGGCGCCGACGCCGGTCACGCTGGCCAACGGCCAGATTCTGGTGCTGGAGCCGCTGCAGCGGGGGCCGTACCGGCTGGGGCTGGACGGCTTCGACCCCTGCGCGATCCTGCTGAACAACGACCTGTCCGCCGGCATCCCGCCGCAACTGCAGGGCCTGCACGAACAATTCATCCTGCCGCCGGTGCATGCCGGCTGGGCGGTGCGGCGCAAGTCCAACCATTTCGCGGCCTACGACGAGGTGGCCAACGATTTCGCCCGCGCCATCGGCATCGATCCCTGGCGGATCAACCCGGCGTTTTCGGTCTGCCGCAGCGTCAATTTCCATGAGCGCCAGGGCGAGGAATGCCTGGCCTCGAATGTCGCGGCAGTGCTCGACCTGGTCCGGGAGAAATACAAGGAATACGGGATCGACGAGACGCCCTATGTGGTGGTCAAGGCCGATGCCGGCACCTATGGCATGGGCGTCATGACGGTGCGCGACGCCGACGAGGTGATCGGCCTCAACCGCCGCCAGCGCAACAAGATGAGCGTGATCAAGGAGGGGCTGGAGGTCAGCGAAGTGATCATCCAGGAAGGGGTGCATACCTTCGAAACCCTCAACGACGCGGTGGCCGAGCCGGTGATCTACATGATCGACCGCTACGTCGTCGGCGGCTTCTACCGGGTGCATACCGGACGCGGCAAGGACGAGAATCTCAACGCGCCGGGCATGCATTTCGAGCCGCTGGGCTTTGAAAGCTGCTGCAATCTGCCGGCGTTCGGCGACAACCCGGACGCGCCGCCCAACCGCTTCTACGCCTACGGCGTGGTCGGGCGGCTGGCCTGTCTGGCGGCGGCGCTGGAACTGGAACGGACGGCGCCGGCGGATGAGCTGGCCGGATAACCGCCCCGCCGGCCGGGCGCAATTGCGCCTGGGCGACGAAAGTTTCGGCGGCGGCCGCAGCCTGCGCATCGCCTTCGTCGTCGATCCGCTCGATAGCCTCAAGGCCTACAAGGATTCCAGCATCGCGATGATGCGGGCGGCCGAGCGCCACGGCCATCTGGTTTACGCCATCGAATCCCATTCCCTGTGCTGGCGGCGGCCGGAGCCGGGGCAGCCGGGCGTCTGGGGTGAGGCGGTCCACCTGCATCCCCGGGCCGACGAGCACGACTGGTACCGGGAAACCGGCCGGGAAATGCTGCCGCTGCGCAGCTTCGACGTGGTGCTGATGCGCAAGGACCCGCCCTTCGACAGCGAATACCTGACGGTGACCTGGTTGCTGCAGCGGGCCGAGGCCGAGGGCGTCCGGGTGTTCAACCGGCCGCAGGCGCTGCGCGACCACTCGGAAAAACTGGCGATTGCCGAATTCAATGC
>JBEBBF010000358.1:0-7301 GCA_041158545.1 Pseudomonadota bacterium
CAGGCCGACAACTCCACCACCCGCCGCTTCGGCGGCACCGGCCTGGGTCTGGCCATCACCCGCAAGCTGGCGGAGTTGATGGGCGGCAGCGCCGGCGCCCGCAGCGTCTTCGGCCAGGGCAGCCTTTTCTGGTTCACGGTACGGCTGCGCCGCGGCCTCCCGACCGCCAGCGCCGCCCCGGCGCTGACGCCAGATCCGGACCTTTCGGCGGAATTGATCCTGAAGCGGGACTACGCCAGCCGCCGCATCCTGCTGGTCGAGGACGAGGAGATCAACCGGGAAGTGGCGCTGGTGCTGCTGTCGGAAATCGGCTTCCGGATCATCCCGGCGCTCAACGGCCAGCAAGCCGTGGCGCTGGCGGAGCAGATTCCCTTCGACCTGATCCTGATGGACATGCAGATGCCGGTGATGGACGGCCTGGAAGCCACCCGCCGCATCCGCGCCCATTCCGCCTGCCCGGATGTCCCCATCCTGGCAATGACCGCCAACGTCTTCAACGAAGACCGGGAACGCTGCCTCGCCGCCGGGATGAACGACTTCCTCAGCAAGCCGGTCTCGCCGGACGACCTGTTCGACATCCTGCTGCGCTGGCTGCAGCAGGGTTGATTTCTGTTGAACTGGCGTTGAGTCTGGGTTGAATCTGGGTTGATTCTGCGTTGAATCCGGGCTGACCCGGCGCCGCGGTTCAGGAAAACCTGGGCACGGCAGCGCCCTCAGTGCAGGCTGCCCCGTTCCGGCGGAGCGGCCTGCGCCGATGCCGGCAGCAGGTAACCCCAGTCGCTCTGCGCCAGCGTCGTCCGCAACAAGCGCAGCAGGCCGGGCAAGCCCTGCTCGCTGAGGTGCAAGGTCACGCTGCGCTTGTCCTGCAATTGCAGGCAGAGATGGGTCAGCGGCCCCTCATCGCGGAAGGACAGCCCCAGCACCAGCACCGGCGCTTCCCCCAGCGGGTAACGCAGCCCCGGCTCCAGCGGCCGGGAAAAATCCGCCTTCGCCGCCGCCACCTCCCGCTGCAGGGCCTGAAACGCCTGCCGCGGCGGCGCCACGTCGGCCACCGCCGGCCCGGCCGCGCCCGGCGCAAGCTCCCCACCCTGCCCCGCCATCCAGGCCTGCAACTGCGGCAAGGCCGACTTCAGGCTGGCGCGGGTCAACCAGAACCGCAACTCATCGCCATCGGTCATCCGCAGCCGCAACTGAATCCTGTCCTCATCCCGGTGATAGGCGGCATTGATCTGGTGAATCGGCATGGCAAATCCACGAAAACCCAAAGGGCGCACATAGTGCGGGAAAGGGTGGCAGTCCTCTACGCTTAAACCGTTTATTGACGCCCCCGGATACAACTCGTACCATCTTTGCTGCGTAATACGCAATAAAACTACGTTGAGCGAGTGCGCAAATGCAAAAACGTAGCGCCGCCTGAGCAATCAGGTGCCACCTGGAGTGGCTAGGGGAAACCCAAGAGAAACTCGCACGCGATGGCCGCCTTCCGGGCGGCCATTGTCTTTCTAGGGTTTGATTTTCCGGCCTTCGTGTGCCGCCCGCAGCAGGGTATCAAACCGGACCTTCTTGGCGTGTTTCTGCCGCGCTGACAGCTGGCGCAGATAGGCCGACTGCACGCGCAAAATGAGGCGATTCTTGCGGTTCCTGGCTTTGCTTACCGTAAAAAACACGCCGTAATGCTCGACGTCACCGGCGGCCGTCGTGCGCTCAAACGTGACGTAGTTATCTCCAGGGGCAGCGACGACGATATGCCGCTGCCCCAGTTCGTTGATCAAGGGGAGCAGCAAGGTGGCTGACAGCGCGTACCGTTCAGGATTGAGCACCCGGACTTCCCCATCGGACTGGAATAATTCCGCCGCTGGAATGGGGCTGCGTGCGTCCTTATCGACACCATGCGTGAAGCAATGGCAGGAGAAAATAACAACGACCTCCAACCGCACCCCGATATTCGGATCTCGGTGGAACGCAAACGGGTCCAAATGGCTCAGATCCCACTGGTTGCCCTGATAGATCACCGGTGCGAAGCGATGCTGCGCGTGCTCAGCCGCAGCTTCTGCGGCCAGATCACGTTCTTGCTCGGCGGTAAGTACGGGGTCCATGCAAGGGGCGATTGTTGATATTTGCATAGCCAGAATTTTACTCAGCCCCTCAGCGCCGCAAATGCGCCTTGCCGGCTCCTGTTGCCAAATTCGGCGAAGAACATCCGGTGGCATGTGTGCCGCGGCCTTGTAGCTGCAGGGAATTACACCGCTGACACTTGACCTTGGCATTACCCCACATTCGTCCTAGATGCGGACGCCACGCGCAAATTGAACTGACAAACCTCCGCAGAGGCCGAGCAGTTCACATGAGATGCCAGCCAGTCGGAGAGTGCGGTGCGGACCTGGCGGATGACTTCTGCCCAGTCGCCGGGTCGGGGTTGGCGAAACAGGCGGTGGCCGGGGTACCAGGGGCTGTCGTTGCGGCGTTCCAGCCAGCGCCAGTCGGTCAGGTAGTCGGGCAACAGCAGCCAGCAGGGGCGGCCCAGGGCGCCGGCGAGGTGGGCGACGGCGGTATCGACGCTGATCAGCAGGTCGAGCTGGGCCAGCACCGCGGCGGTGTCGGCAAAGTCGCTGAATTCGCCGCCCAGCGGGGTCAGGCTGAGGCCCGCCGGCGGCGCCAGGGCTGCGGCGGCATCCGCACCGTGCTGCAGGCTGACGAAGGCCAGCCCAGCGACCTGGCTCAGGGGCGCCAGGCTGGCCAGTCCCGGCAGCGACCGTTCACTGTCGTTTTCATGGCTGGGATTGCCGCGCCAGACCAGACCGACCCGCGGCCGGCCGCCGGGTAGCCGCGGCTGCCAGCGGGCGCAGCGCGCCGGATCGGCGTGAAGATAGGGAATCGCCGCAGGAATCGAGTGCAACCGGGTGGCGCACCAGCGGGGCAGATCGAAGGGCAAGGTCCAGCAATCCCAGTCGGCGGCCTCGACATGGCCACCCAGCGGCACAAGCACGTCGATTCCTTCCAGGGTTTGCAGCACGCTCAACAGCGCCGGTTGCGCCAGCACGCCGACTCGGGTTGCGCCCCGTTGCCGCAGCAGCG
Source organism: Pseudomonadota bacterium (assembly GCA_041158545.1). Taxonomy (GTDB): domain Bacteria; phylum Pseudomonadota; class Gammaproteobacteria; order Burkholderiales; family Rhodocyclaceae; genus JBEBBF01. The sequence continues at coordinate 3,076 of JBEBBF010000358.1, forward strand.
GCACGTAGCGCAGGAACTGGATCAGGTCGCCATGCCCGACATTGCAGACTATCAGCAGCCTTTGCCCGTGCAAATCCCCGCCCTGCCAGCGGGGCAAAGCGGCCGGGGCCGGCACCGGCTCGAATTGCTCCCGCGCCGCCAGGGCGGGCCAGCCCTCGGCCAGCCGCCCCTGGCGCAACAGCAGATAACTGAGACTGAAACGGGCGCGGGCGTAATCCGGGTCCAGTTCCAGCGCCCGCCGCAGCGCGGTTTCCGCCGCCGCATCCCGCCGCGCCGCCGCCAGCACCACGCCCAGACCGGACCAGCCGGCGGCACTCCCCGGTGCCAGCGCCAAGCCGTTGCGAAAAACCGGCTCGGCGGCGATCAGCTGTTTTTCCCGGTAAAGCAGCGCCCCCAGGTTGAAATGCACCTGGGCGACCTCCGGCAGCGCGGCCACCGCCCGCCGGTGCGCCTGCTCCGCCGCTGCCCATTGCCCGGCATGCTCCAGCACCAGCGCCAGATTGGCCCAGACCTCGCCACATTCCGGGTCCAGCGTCAGCGCCCGCCGCAAGGCCGCTTCCGCCCCCGGCCAATCCGCCGCCGCCAGCCGCTGGCAACCCAGCGTGAAGCAGGCTTCGAGGTCATCGGGCAACGGCGTGGTCAAATCACTCATGCGCCGCAGCCTAAGCGGCGACCGTTGTGCTGACAAGCAGGGGAATCAGGAATCAGCGGGGTGAGCGAAAGCCCGGGCTGCCCGATCGACCATGCCCCAGCCTTCGTCCGGCCCCGGCCCGGACGGCAGCCCCAACCCGCATTTCCACTGCGCCACGACCGCCCGCCCGGCGCCTCATCCCGGTGCCACGGCCACACCCGGAAGTCCGAGCTGGTGCATCGGCAGCCACGCCAGCGCCGGACTCCGCAACGAATCACCCGGCTTTTTGCTTTTTTCCCAAACCGGAACCCCGTTTTCAGCCGCTCTCGCCCCAGCCGTGCCCAGACAAACCGCTGGCACCGGATTTGCTGGTCAGCCCGGTCTGAGTCGCAACCGGCGCGGCGGGTGTCAGGGCCATGGCCTGGCTCCCGCCGCAAGCCGGCCCCTGCCGGCCAGCCCACTTTCCAAGGCTTCTTGCCCGGCCCCACCGATGTTTGCCCACCTGCACAAGCTTTCCCACCACGCCGCCTGGCGGCGGCAACTGGAACTGATCCTGGAATCCACCGGCGAGGGCATTTACGGCATCGATCTGCGCGGCCGCTGCATCTTCATCAACGAAGCCGGCGCGACGATGCTGGGCTATACCCCGGACGAGATGCTGGGCCGGCACATGCATTACCTGATCCACCACTCCCACGCCGACGCCTCGCTGATGCCGGTGGCCGAATGCCACATCTACCAGGCTTTCCGCGAAGGCCGCGGCATCCGGATCGACGACGAGGTGCTGTGGCGGCGGGACGGCAGCAGCTTTGCCGCGGAATACGCCTCCTATCCGATCCGCGATGGCGACGCGGTGCTGGGCGCGGTCGTCACCTTCAACGACATCACCCGGCGCAAGCAGGACGAAGCCCTGCTGCGGGAAGCCCACGGCAACCTGGAGCGGCGGGTGCGGGAACGGACCTCGGAGCTGACCGCCGCCCACGATCACCTGCGCCAGTCGCACGCGGCGCTGCAGAAGCTGTCCGCCCACCTCAACAGCGTCCGCGAAGAGGAAAGGCGGCACATCGCCAGGGACATCCACGACGATCTGGGCGCATCGCTGACCGCGCTGCAACTGGAGATGAACTGGCTGCAGCGCCGGCTGGGCAGCCAGCCCGACCTGCAGCAGAAGCTGGACGGGATGCTGGACATCGCCGGCACGGCGATGGGCGCGCTGCGGCGCATCCTCAACGACCTGCGCCCCGGCGTGCTCGACCATCTCGGCCTGTGGGCAGCGCTGGAAAACCTGCTGCAGGATTTCCAGCAGCGTAGCGGGCTGGCCTGTCGTTACCACTGCAGCCCGGAAATCGAGCGCTGCCGCCTCGGGCGGGATGCGGAAATCGCCCTGTACCGGATCGCCCAGGAGGTGCTGACCAATATTTCCCGCCATGCCGGCGCCAGCAAGGTCGAAGTCACGGCCCGGGCCGATGGTCGTTCGCTGCTGCTGACGCTGAGCGATGACGGTCGCGGCATGCGGGTGCCGCAACATCCGACCTCGTTCGGCCTGCTCGGCATGCGGGAGCGGACCCAGGCCCTGGGCGGCAGCCTGCAGATTGCCAGCTCCCCCGGCGCCGGCACGACCGTGCTGTTGCGCCTGCCCGACGCGCTGGCCTGAAGGAAACCCGATGCTGCGTATCCTGATCGTCGATGACCACATGATCATCCGCCGCGGCCTGCGGCAGATTCTGTCCGAGTCGCCCCGGATCGGCGACATCGCCGAGGCGGAGGATGGCCCGGCGGCGCTGCGCCTGCTGCGCGCCCAGCCGGTGGACGTGGTGCTGCTGGACATTGCGCTCGGGGAAAGGGACGGGCTGGACCTGCTGAAAACGCTGCAGCGGGAATTCCCGGCGCTGGGGGTGATCATGTTGTCGGTGTATCCGGAAAGCCAGTTCGCCCTGCGGGCGCTGCGGGCCGGCGCCCGCGCCTACCTGAACAAGGGTTGCAGCCCGGAAGTGCTGGACGCGGCCATCGTCAAGGTCGCCGCCGGCGGGCTTTACATCACCCCGGCGGTGGCGGAACTGCTGGCCCAGTCGGTGCGCTGCGACAGCGAAAGCGAAAAACCGCCGCATGAAAGCCTGTCCAACCGGGAATTCCAGGTGCTGCAATTGCTGATCCTGGGCCGCAGCATCGGCCAGATCGCCCAGCAATTGAGCCTGTCGGCCAACACGATTTCCACCTACCGGACCCGGCTGTTCGACAAGCTCGATCTGCATAATCCCGCGGACTTGTTCGCCTATGCCGTACGGCATGGCCTGATGCCGGAACGTCCCTGAGCCCCGTCGGCGCCACCGGAACCGGGCTTTCTGGCCTGCCGGCTTCAGCGTAGGATTGCGGAATCTGTGCGTCCGCGCCGCTCCGGAGCGAACGCCAAACCCGGACTTCGCGGATGCCATCCCCCCGCCCGATCAACGCCCGTTACCTCTTTGCCGGCCTGCTGGTGCTGCTGGTCAGTCTCGCCGCCGGCCTGATGCTGTGGAACCAGCGTCAGGAAGCCCTGAGCCGGGCGCGGATGGTGACTTCCAACCTCGCCGATTCCCTGGCGCAGAACCTGGGCAGCATGGTCAGCAACATCGATTACGCGCTGCAGGTCAGTTCCGACGAAATCAGCCACCAGATCGCAAACCGGGAGCTGGACCCGGACAAGGTCACCCGCTTCATGGTCCGCCAGCAACAGCGCTTTCCCTATCTGGACCTGCTGCGCGCCACCAACGCCCAGGGCGACGCGATTTACGGCGAGGGCGTCCCCAAACCGCCGGCCAGCCTGGCGCAGCGGGACTACTTCAAATACCTGCGCGACACGCCGGACGCCGGGCTGGTGATTGCCGAGCCGATCATCGGCAAGATTTCCCAGCGCTGGATCTGGCTGATGGCCCGGCGGATCAATCATCCGGACGGCAGTTTCGCCGGCCTGATTTACGGCTCGATCTTCATCGACGAATTGCAGAAGCTGCTGGAACGGATGCAGCTCTCCCCCGGCAGCGTGATCAGCCTGCGCGACAGCCAGATGCGCAACGTCGCCCGCACCACCTTTGACGACAACAAACGGCTGCCGATTGGCGACAACCGGCATTCCCCGGCCTTGCACGCGGCGCTGGTGGACAACCCGCTGCAAGGCAGCTACGACAGCGACGTCCTGACCCCGGATCAGGTCCGCCGCATCTACTCCTACCGGCGGAACGAGCAATATGGCTTCCTGGTGCTGGTCGGCATGCCCTTCGACGAAGTGCTGGCCGACTGGTATCGCCAAACCACCCTGGTCGGCGGCCTGGTCCTGCTGTTCGCACTGGCCACGCTGGTTTATGTCCGCCAGAGCGAGCGGGCCCGGCAGGCGGGCGCGGCCAGCCTGGCCCGGCTGGAACAAACCCAGTTCGCGATGGACAAGGCCGGCATCGGCATCCACTGGGTCGATGCCGACAGCGGCCGGGTGCTCTATGTGAACCACTACGCGGCGGCGATGCTGGGCTACACCGAGGCGGAAATGCTGGCATTGAGCGTGCCCGACTTCGACCAGAGCTTCAGCAACGCCCCGTTCCACGAAGCCACGGCGCCGCTGCGC
>JBEBBF010000359.1:0-2724 GCA_041158545.1 Pseudomonadota bacterium
TCAGGGCGAAGCTGGCGTTCGGGCAGGAACAGCAGTGGACCTGCTCGCGGCCGTTCCGGAGAATGACCAGGCGGGGATTGCCGCCGCACCTGCAGTTGGCGAGCTGGCTCATCCGGCGTGCCGCTCCTGGGCATGCTGTTCCGGATAGCGCTCGCGGACCAGCCGCCAGTAGTTGGCGCAATGGCCGCGCGGATCGGTCCGCTGGCCCTCCAGCATCTTCCACAGATGGTGGAAGGTGATCCCCAGCTCGGCCGCGATCGGCCGCAGGCCCGGATACTTCAGCTTGCGTTTGCTCTTGACATTCTCATTCATTCGGGTTTATCCTTTCCTCGTTTCTGAAACACCATCACAATAGTAAGTTTGGCTTACTTTGTCAACAAGGAATCGTAAGTATGAGTAATTTTTTTGAAAGGCTGGATTACCTTCGCCGGAAAAACCACGAAACAATAGCGTTTATCGCCGATGTTTGCGGGGTGTCCGGACCGGCCGTGCATGGCTGGAGAAAGGGCGGCTTACCCAAGCCGGATAAGCTGAACTTACTTGCGAGTCACTACGGCGTGACAATTGACTGGCTTCTGTACGGGCGCGACGAAGGCCCTCCGCAGCCATCCACCGCGCCCCCCGGCCAGCCGTTGCGCGTGGCCGAAGACCCCGGCGAGCTGTACGCGGCATCCGCGCAGGAGCGGCGGGTGCGGGACTACGCGGCCGAGGGCTGGGCGCTGGCGGCTGGCAGCCGCCGGTCGGGCCAGTACGAGACGCTGATGCTGCACGTGGCCGGCGCTTTCGGCCAGACGGAAGACGCCGCCTGGCACGCCAGGCGCGGCTCGGAGATCCTGGACAAGATCGCCGACCAAAACGAAAAGGAACCCACGCCATGAGATACCTGTTGGCCATCATCGCGCCGCCGCTGGCGGTGCTGTTCTGCGGCAAGCCGTTCAGCTTTATCCTGAACATCCTGCTGACCATCTGCTTCTGGATCCCCGGCATGATCCACGCGCTCTGCGTGGTGAGCAGCCACAAGGCGGACAAGCGCAACGACAAGCTGATCCGCGCGATCAAGTCCACCGCCCCGACGCGCTGACCATACCGAGCACATCCTCGCATGGGTCCGGATCATTTTCCCGGCGCCGCGAAAATGATCTGATCCCGCAACCAGCTTCGGGATCAAAACGAAGAGGCCGTCCCATCGCGGGACGGCCTCTTCGGTTTTCTCTATCGGCGTTTGCGGTCGCCGATGTATGTGCCCCATCTGGGGTGCGGGATTTCTCCCGCCCTGTACCGCGCCCAGAAAGACCCGAGCGCGGGACCGCCGTTCTGCCTGGATGCCGCAACCTTCCCAGGCGTGCGGGCCTTGCCGCCCTCGCGCCCGAAGCCGGCGGACCGGCCAGCCATGAACGGACTCACGGAGCGACCTCGAGATCGAAGCCGGGGAACGCCGCGGCCAGCGCGGCGCGGACTTCCTCGACCTGATCGAAGGTGAAGTCGTCAGCATCAGGACCATTCCACATGATGTTGATCGAGGTGCCCGTCAGGTTATCCTCGTCGTCGTAGGTCTCGAATACCCATCCCGGAGGATTGGCGTCCTTCTGGTCGTCCCAGAAAGCCTTCACCTTCTGGGCACCGGCCCACGCCGCATAGCGGCGGCGGGCTTCGTCGCCGACCTTCGCCACGAACTCGGCGGTCTGGAGCGTGGTCGGCTCCGAACCATCGTACTCGCGGCAGATTTCCGCGAACTTTTCGCCGGCGAACTCCTGGTCTTCTGGGCCGATGCCGTCCCGCATGTCGGAGCGATGCGTTCCCTCCAGGCAATCGGCGACCGCGTCCTTCACCAGCAGATTCCAGTCATGCGCCGCAAGAGCCGTGTCGTGATACTGTCCCATGATCGTGTTCCTTCCGTGTTTCGATCGACCGCCTATCGGTCTCTCAATGCAGCCAATATAGCATTATGCTTGGTTATATGCAACAACTATTTTCAAATTATTTTCAGACCGTCACAGTTGCCACGCGGCGGGGCGCGAAATCGGGAAATAAGCCATACTCGCCGCGTTGTTCCTTCGTGTGACTCCGCCCGGTCGGCGGGCGGCGGTTTCCGTCCGCCGGCCGGGTTTTACAAATCATAGAAAGAGGCCCATCATGCCGGAAGAAATCACGCCCCGCGACGCAGTCGAAATCAAAACCGTCGGCATCGGCCGGCGAATCGCAACGGCCATCGGCTCGATCATCGCCTTCGCCGTCCCCGTGCTGGCCGCGACCGGCGGGTTGGAATGGATCTCGAACAATCTCCCGCTGCTCGGCACCGGGCTTGCCGCGCTGGTGACGGGCGGCATCACCTCCTACGTCGCCGTGCGGCGCATGGGCATCGACCGCGCGGCCAAGAGCATGGGCAAAATCGCGCCGCTGCTGCTGGCCGTCTGCGGGCTGCTGGCGTGCACCGGCTGCCTGACGCGCACGCGCTGCCTGCAAACCAACGTGAGCTGCGAGAAATTCACGATCAACCTGCAATGCAACGATCCGGAGAGCATGAGCGAGAACGCCTATCCGCGCTCGATCCAGATCCTCGTGCAGGACCAGCAGGTGGAGGGCGGCAGCGACGCGATCGCCAGCGGCAACCCGACGCCCGTCTCCGTGCTGAGCGGCGACAAGGCGCTGGACGCCGCCGCAACCGCCGTGGCCGCGGCCATCAATCCCGCAGCCGGCGCCGGAAGCGCGGCCGTGAAAGCGGCC
>JBEBBF010000360.1:0-4093 GCA_041158545.1 Pseudomonadota bacterium
GGACATGGACAGCAAACGCGGCGTCCCCATCGCCGGCGTATGGCGCGACGCCTTTTCCGCCTACCTGAACCCGGAGGCCGCATGAACGCCCAGGATTACCAGAGCTTCGAACTGATCCGCCACCCCCGCGGCATCGTCGAAATGGTGCTCGGCCAGGAAGGCCGGCTCCCCACCGCCGACGCCCGCGGCCACCGCGAACTCGCCGAAGTCTGGCGCGACTTCGACCGGGACCCGGAAATTTCGGTGATCCTGGTCCGCGGCCGGGAAAAAGGCTTCTCCGCCGGCGGCACCCTCGACCTCGTCGCCGCAATGGCCGACCACTTCGAAGACCGGGCGCGGGTCTGGCGGGAAGCGCGGGAGCTGGTCTACAACATGATCAACTGCTCGAAACTGATCATCTCGGCGATCAACGGCCCGGCCGTCGGCGGCGGCCTCGCCGTCGCACTGCTCGCTGACATCTCCATCGCCGCCCGCAACGCCCGGCTGATCGACGGCCACACCAAACTCGGCGTCGCCGCCGGCGACCACGCCGCCATCATCTGGCCGCTGCTCTGCGGCATGGCCAAGGCCAAGCTGCACCTGCTGCTCTCCGACGAAATCAGCGGCGAAGAAGCCGAACGCATCGGCCTCGTCTCCAAGGTCGTCGACGCCCCCGACCTGCTGCCCACCGCGATGCAAATCGCCGAAAAACTCGCCAGCGGCCCGCAATCCGCCCTGCGCTGGACCAAGCTCAGCCTCAACAACTGGCTCCGCCAAGCCGGCCCGATCTTCGACAACTCCGTCGCCCTCGAAATGCTCGGCTTCACCGGCCCGGAACTCCGGGAAGGCCTCACCGCCCTCCAGGAAAAACGGCCCCCAGTGTTTCCGGAGGGGGTATGAGGAGGGGGGTTCGCCTGCCGGCGGGAGGCTTGGGGTTTCCCCCGCGTGGTTCGCTTGTGGAACCGCCGTTTTCCGCCCTGACGGCGGGGGGCTTGAGTTTTCCCTGGCGGAATTCGTTTGTGGGACGTCAGTGTTCCGCGTTGACCGCGGGATCACTTTCTTTTGCTTCGCCAAAAGAAAGTAACCAAAGAAAAGGCGACCCCAGGCTCCGCGGTCGGCTGCGCCGACTCCCCTGCGCTACTCGAAGGTGCGGGCGGCTGCGCAACTCGGGGCTGCGCCCCTCGGACAGTGCTCGCCGACTTCCCCCGCCCCTTCTCCGTTGCTCGGCGCTCCACATGGGGACCCCGAAAAGCGTCTCGGTGGAAAGGCTCGTTCAACAAATGCAAGACAAAGTGGCGGTAATGGCCGGGATGTTTTTCTGCTGCCGTGCCGCTCTCCAAATTGTTGTTTCTGACAATTGTTCTTCAAGCCCTCTTGTCTCATTTTGTTTGAGCCAGCCCGGATGTGACGGTGTTTGGGGTCCCCATGTGGAGCGCCGAGCAACGCAGGGGGCGGCGGAAAAAGGGCGAGGACTGTTTGAGGGCCGCAGGCCCGAGTTCCGCAGCCCCCGCCGACTCCGAGTAGCGCAGGGCAGTCGGCAACGCCGACCGCGTAGCCTGGGGTCGCCTTTTCTTTGGTTACTTTCTTTTGGCGAAGCAAAAGAAAGTAAGCCCGCGGTCAACGCGGAAAGCAGCGCTTCCACCAACCAGCCCGGTCAGGGAAACCCCAACCCCCCCGGCCGAAAGGCCAATAACCCCTTGGAGCCCCCATGCGTGCCTTGATTTGTTCTGCTTTTGCGTCGCTGGACGACGTTCGTTTCGGTGAGTTGCCGACCCCGACGCCGGGGCCGGGGGAGGTATTGGTGCGGGTTGCGGCGGCGGGGGTGAATTTTTACGACACGCTGATCGTTCAGGGCAAATACCAGATCAAGCCGCCCTTGCCGTTTTCTCCGGGTGGGGAGTCCGCCGGGGTGGTGGCGGCGGTGGGGGCTGGGGTGACTCGGGTGCGGCCTGGGGATCGGGTGGTGGCGTTTTCCCATTACGGGGCGTTTGCCGAGTATTGCCTGGCGCCGGAGCGCCAGACTTTTCCGTTGCCGGAGGGGGTGAGTTTTGACCAGGCGGCGGCGGCGCTGGTGGCGTATGGCACGGCCTGGTTTGCGTTGTATGACCGGGGTCGGATGCGGCCCGGCGAGACGGTGCTGGTGCTGGGCGCGGCCGGCGGCGTCGGGCTGGCGGCGGTGCAGATTGCGCATCGGGCCGGGGCGCGGGTGATTGCGGCGGCGAGTTCGCCGGAGAAGCTGGCGCTGTGCGCCGCGGCCGGCGCCGATCTGTGCATCGATTACAGCCAGGGCGAGTTGAAGGCCCTGTTCAAGCAGTCTGTCGGGCCGAAGGGCGCCGACATCGTCATCGACGTGGTCGGCAACCCCTATAGCGAGGCGGCGCTGCGGGCGATGGGCTGGCGCGGCCGGCTGATGATCATCGGCTTTGCCGCGGGCGAGATTCCCCGGCTGCCGGCCAACCTGATGCTGCTGAAGGGCTGCGAGGTGTCCGGCGTGCTGTGGGATGGCCTGCTGGCCGAGGACCCGGAACCGGCGCGACAACAGGTGGCGGACCTGCTGGCGGCGATTGCCGACGGTAGCCTGCAACCGCGCATCACCGAAACTTTCCCGCTGGAATCCGGCCTGGCAGCGCTGAAGACCCTGGCGGAACGGCGGGTCACCGGCAAGGTGATCGTCTGCCCCTGAATTTTCCTGAATTCCCCTGAAAACCGTTTTTCCCACCCCCCCAACAGAAAGAGACAAAACCATGAACGCCTATCAATGCGGCGCCTGTTATTTCCCCTACGAAGAAGAACTGGGCCTGCCCGACGAGGGCATCGCCCCCGGCACGCCCTGGGCGGAAGTGCCGGACGACTTCATCTGCCCCGAGTGCGGCACACCCAAGGCCGGCTTCATCAACTGGATCAAGGACTGAACGATGACCGCACTGCCGACTTCATTGCCGGTACTGGTGATTGGTGCCGGCGCCATGGGCAGCGGCATCGCCCAGGTCGCCGTCTGCGCCGGGCATCCGGTGTTCCTCTACGACCAGCAGGCCGAAGCGCTGGAAAAGGGGATGGACGGCATCAGGAAGAGCCTGCGTAACCTGGTCTACAAGGGCAGGCTGAGCGAGGCGGACTGCGCCGCAACGCTGGCCCGGTTGCGCCCGGTGTCCCGTCTCGAAGACGCGGCGACGGCCGGCCTGGTCATCGAGGCCATCGTCGAGGACCTCGCGGTCAAACAACAGCTGTTCGCCAAATTGGAAAAACTGCTGCCGGAAACGGCGATCCTGACCAGCAACACCTCGTCGCTGTCGATCACGGCCATCGCCACGGCCGTGTTCGACAAGGGTCGGCTGGCCGGGCTGCATTTCTTCAACCCGGCGCCGCGGATGGCGCTGGTCGAAGTGGTGCGCGGTCTGGCGACCAGCGATAGGGTGGCCGCCACGCTGTTTGCGACCGTCCAGGCCTGGGGCAAGGTCCCGGTCATGGCAAAATCCACCCCCGGCTTCATCGTCAATCGGGTCGCCCGTCCTTATTACGCCGAGGCGCTCAGGCTCCTCGGCGAACAGGCGGGTGACCCGGCCACCCTGGACGCGCTGATGCGCGACGCCGGCCGCTTCCCGATGGGGCCGTTCGAGTTGATGGACCTGATCGGTCATGACGTCAATTTCGCGGTCACCCGCTCGGTCTTCGACGCCAATTTCGGCGACCCCCGCTTCCAGCCCTCGTTGATCCAGCAGGAGCTGGTGCTGGCCGGCCGCCTCGGCTGCAAGACGGGTTGGGGCTTTTTCGTCTACCACCAGGAGGACAGGCCGGCACCCAAGATACTGCCGCCGCAGCCGGCCCCGGCCGAAATCAGCTGTTGCGGCGACCTCGGCCCGGCCGCGCCGCTGCTCGCACGCATGGGCGACGTCGGCGTCAAGATCGACAAGCGCGACGGCCCCGGCGTGCTGAAAATCGGCGAGGCCACGCTGGCGCTGTCCGACGGCCGCCCGGCAACCCTGCGCGCCGCCGCGGAAGGCACACCGAATCTGGTGCTGTTCGACCTGGCGCTGGATTACGCGTCCACCCCGCTGCTGGCCGTCGCCCGCGCCGACCAATGCAGCGACGCCGCCTTTGCCGCCGCGGTCGGGGC
>JBEBBF010000361.1:0-4451 GCA_041158545.1 Pseudomonadota bacterium
CGCCATATTGTTCTCCTGAATCGACTGGGGGCGGTTCAAATGCGGGCCGGATGGCCCGCGACCGCCCCGGATGAATTACTCAGCTGCTTCTTCTTCAACTTCGACGAACTCGTCATCGCCAGCGGCGATGATTTCCTGGATGACCTGGCTGCGGCCTTCCAGGATGGCGTCGGCCATGCCGCGGGCGTACAGGCGGATGGCGCGGGAGGAGTCGTCGTTACCCGGAATCACGTAATCCACGCCTTCCGGAGAATGGTTGGTATCGACCACGGCCACAACCGGGATGCCCAGCTTGTTGGCTTCGGTGATCGCGATCTTGTGGTAGCCCACGTCCACCACGAACAGGGCGTCCGGCAGCACGTTCATTTCCTTGATGCCGCCGATGGACTTCTGCAGCTTCTCCAGTTCGCGGGACAGGGTCAGCGCTTCCTTCTTCGGCATGCGCTCGAGTTCGCCGGATTCAGCGGCGGCTTCCATGTCCTTCAGGCGCTTGATGGACTGCTTGACCGTCTTGAAGTTGGTCAGCATGCCACCCAGCCAACGCTGGTCCACATAAGGAACGCCGGCGCGGGAAGCTTCTTCGGCGATGATTTCACGGGCTTGACGCTTGGTGCCCACGAACAGGATGTTGCCCTTGTTGGAAGCCAGCTTCTTCACGAAGGCGATGGCTTCGTTGTACTTGCCCAGGGTCTTTTCCAGATTCACGATGTGAATCTTGTTGCGTGCGCCGAAAATGAACGGGGCCATTTTCGGATTCCAGAAGCGGGTTTGATGGCCGAAGTGAACCCCGGCTTCCAGCATTTGACGCATGGTAACGGACATTACAGAACTCCTTGTAAGGGTTATGCCGCCATCCGCCGCTAACGCGCTAACGTTTTCCGAAGAAAACACCCTTGACCGGCGGATGTGTGGATTAAGGCAGAATTGCCTGGAAGTATTGCAACCGGAACCTTAAGGGTTCCCGGCCGCAAAACTTTTCAATCATAACATTTCGCGGGAATAGGCTCAATCCCTTGGGGAATCGGGGTTTTTCCGGCCGGGCCAGCCGGACATTCCGGCAAATTGCCCTGCCCCGGCCCTTACCGTATCCTTGCCCCCTTCCCCATTACCAACAGTTGATTTCATGGCCATTACCATCAAGACGCAGCAAGAAATCGAAAAAATGCGCGTTGCAGGCCGTCTGGCGGCCGAAGTCCTTGACTACATTGCCCCTTTTGTCAAAGTCGGCATCACGACCGGCGAACTCGACAAGCTGTGCCACGATTACATGGTCAATGAGCAGGGATGCATTCCGGCACCGCTCAATTACGCACCATCCGGCTACAAGCCCTACCCCAAATCCATCTGCACTTCGATCAACCATCAGGTCTGCCATGGCGTGCCCGGCGACAAGGCGCTGAAAAACGGCGACATCGTCAATCTGGACATCACGGTGATCAAGGACGGCTTTCACGGCGATACCAGCCGGATGTTCACGCTCGGCACCCCGTCGATCCAGGCCAAGCGACTGTGTGAAATCACCTTCGAATGCATGTGGATAGGCATCGCCGCGGTGAAACCCGGCGCCTTCCTCGGCGACATCGGCGCGGTGATCCAGAAGCACGCCGAAGGCAACGGCTATTCGGTCGTCCGCGAATTCTGCGGTCACGGCATCGGCCGCAAATTCCACGAAGAGCCCCAGGTCATGCACTACGGCAAGGCGGGCACCGGCGTTCGCCTGGAGCCGGGGATGATCTTCACCATCGAACCCATGATCAACGCCGGCAAGGCCCCGATCCGCGAACTCGGCGACGGCTGGACCATCGTCACCAAGGACCACAGCCTGTCGGCGCAATGGGAACACACGGTCCTGGTCACTGAAACCGGCTTCGAGGTGCTGACCCGTTCTGCCGGCGACCGTCCGCAACCCGACTGGGTGAAATAAATGACGCAAGCGCTTTCGTTTCAGGCCGTTGCCCACATCAAGACCGAGTTGAAGAATGGGCGCCAGCGGCTGCGGGAACAGTACGAAGCCAAGCCGGATGCCGGCCGCCTGCTCACCGCGCACTGCAAGCTGATTGATCGTCAGATCAAGGCTTTATGGAAACTTGTTAATGTTCCGGAAGAAGTTGCGCTGTGCGCCGTTGGTGGCTATGGCCGAGGGGAACTCTACCCGGCGTCGGACATCGACCTGCTGATCCTGCTGCCGGACGAGCCGGACGAAGTGCTTCAAGGCCAGCTGGAACAACTGATCGGCCTGTTCTGGGACATCGGCCTCGAAGTCGGCCACAGCGTCCGCACCCTCGACGACTGCATCCGCGAAGCCGAAGCCGACATCACCGTCCAGACCGCGCTGATCGAAGCCCGTCTGCTGACCGGCTGTGCCGAGCTGTTTGCCCGCTTCGAACAGCGGCTGAACGATTTTCTCGACGTTCCCGCCTTTTTCAAGGCCAAACGCCTGGAACAGCAGGAACGCTACCTGCGCTTTCAGGAAACCCCCTACAGCCTGGAAGCCAACTGCAAGGAAAGCCCCGGTGGCCTGCGCGACCTGCAGGTGATCCTGTGGATTGCTTCCGCCGCCGGTTACGGTCGGACCTGGCGGGACCTGGAACGGCGCGGCTTCATCACCAACGAGGAAACCATCCAGCTGCAGCGGTGCGAACGCTTCCTGCAGCATCTGCGCATCCGGCTGCATTACACGGTGCGCCGGCGCGAGGACCGGCTGCTGTTCGATCATCAGAGCGCCCTCGCCCAGCAGTTCGGGCTGGAAGCAACCGAATCCCGTCGCGCCTCGGAAGTGCTGATGCAGCGCTACTACCGCACGGCCAAGGCCATCACCCAGCTCAACACCATCCTGCTGCAGAACATCGCCGCCGACCTGTTGCCCCAGGCGGCGCAGGACCCGGAGCCGATCAACGCCCGCTTCCAGATCGTCCAGGACATGCTGGACATCACATCGGACCAGGCCTTCGAACACGAACCGTCAGCGATCCTCGAAAGCTTCCTGCTGCTGCAACAGCATCCGGAGCTGCGCGGCATGACCGCCCCCACCCTGCGCGCCCTGTGGCACGCCCGCAGCCACATCACCCCGGCCTTCCGCAAGAATCCCTACAACCGGGCGCTGTTCCTGCAGCTGTTCCAGAGCCAGCGCGGCATCGTCCATGAATTCCGGCGGATGAACCAGTACGGCATCATCGGCCGTTACCTGCCCGCCTTCGGCAAGATCGTCGGTCAGATGCAGCACGACCTCTTCCACGTCTATACCGTCGACCAGCACATCATGCAGGTGCTGCGTAACCTGCGCCGGTTCACGATGGAAGAATTCGCCCACGAATACCCGATGTGCTCCCGGCTGATCTACACGCTGGACCGGCACTGGCTGCTCTACATCGCCGCCATCTTCCACGACATCGCCAAGGGCCGCGGTGGCGACCATTCCGAACTCGGCACTTCCGACGCCCGCGAATTCTGCGAGAACCACAGCCTGCACCCGCTCGACACCGAACTGGTGGTCTGGCTGGTGCGCAACCATCTGGTGATGTCCCAGGTCGCGCAGAAGGAAGACCTCTCCGATCCGGATGTGATCCGGGACTTCGCCGAACGTGTCGGCGACGAACGTCACCTGACCGCGCTCTACCTGCTGACCCATGCCGACATCCGCGGCACCAGCCCCAAGGTCTGGAATCACTGGAAGGGCAAGCTGCTGGCGGACCTCTACCACCTGACGCTGGAACGCCTCGAAAGCAAGGTGGAAACCGCGCCCCACGGCGTCATCGTCGAACGGCAAAAGGAAGCCCTGCGGCTGCTGCGCTACTTCGCGCTGTCCGACACCGTGCAGGAAAGACTGTGGAAACAACTGGATACGGTCTATTTCCTCAGGCACAGCGCCGAAGAAATCGCCTGGCACACCCGCTCGCTGTACTACCGGATCTACAACGATCAGCCGGTGGTCAAGGCCAGACCGCACGAAGAAGGCGGCCTGCAGGTCATGGTCTATACCCTCGACCAGCCCGACCTGTTTGCCCGGGTGGTCGGATTCTTTGCCCGGATCGGTTACAGCATTCTCGACGCCAAGATCCACACGACCCGCCACGGTTACGCGCTGGACAGCTTCGTGCTGATCGACACCACCGATCAGCGACGCGACCGGGAAATGGTGTCCTACATCGAGCACGAACTGGGTGAACGGCTGCGGACCCAGGCCGCGCTGGACGTCCCGCCCAGCGGCCGCCTCTCCCGCCAGGTCAAACACTTCCCGATCACCCCGGAAGTCACGATCCGTCCCGACGACAAGGCCACCCACTATCTGCTGACCGTGGTCTGCGCCGACCGGCCCGGCCTGCTCTACACCATTGCCACAACCATCATCCGCCACGGCGCCAACATGCACACCGCCAAGATCACCACGCTGGGCGAGCGGGTCGAGGACGTGTTCCTGTTGAGCGGGGGCGACCTGTCGCAAAGCACCGGCC
>JBEBBF010000362.1:0-3764 GCA_041158545.1 Pseudomonadota bacterium
GCCGGGCAGCACCAGCGTGGCCCCGGCGGCAACCGCCTCCTGCAGCGTGGCATCGACGGCCTGCTGGCTGGCGACGTTGTGCGCCAGGGTGACGCCGGAAAAACCGTTGCCAGCGGCGGCAATCCCGGCGTCTTCGGCCAGGCTGGCCCGGTCGAACAGCGCGAAAACCAGATTGCCGACCTGGTAAAAGGCGATGGCCTCCTGGCTGGAGGCGGATTCCCGCCAGCCCAGCGCCTGGTAAAAGCGGCGGCTGCGCGCCAGATCGCTGACGCCGAGGGTGACGAAGCTGAGGCTTTGTTTCATCGTGGCTTGAACTCGTGAATTTTCGGAACGGCCCGGTGCGGGCCGTGGCCAGGGTGGTGCAGGTCGGCGCTTTCGCCGTCCGCAGCGTCGGTGTGGCCAGGGTGGGCGTGGCCGCCGCCGTAGGCGCCGGATTCCGGCTGGAACGGCGCTTCGGTCTCCCTGACCAGGCAACCGAGACCGCGGACCATCTCCGCCAGCACATGGTCGGTCTGGAAGCGCAGCACGCCGCCATCGGCATCCGGAATCAGCTGCACCGGCACATGGCGGTTGCCCAGGTGGTAAACGGCGCGGGCAAACTGCAAGGGCCCGCTGGCCACGGCTTCAATCAGCCGCTCCGGCGCCGCGAGGATCTCGACAACCGCGCTGCCATCTTCCGCCGCCAGCCGGTCGCCATGCTGCAACTGGTCGCCCCGCTGCAGAAAAATCCCCGCCTCGGCCCCGGAAGCCAGCGTCACCTTGATCCGGCTGCGCTTGCGCTGGTCGTAAGGCAGGGCGACACGGTCGCCGGCGGGAGCGGTGCTGCGGTGGGTGAGGATCAGCATGAGGGTGGATTCAGATAGGTATCAAGGGCGAGGAGGAGGCTGGCGCGGTCGTGGCGGGCGACGTCTTGCCAGGGGCGGTTGCTGAGGGCGCCTTCGAGGGCCCAGAGCAGGTTGAGGCTGGCGTTGCCCTTGCTGGCCTTGACCCGGACGTAGGCGGCGATGGCGCCGAGTTCGCGCAGCTGCTGCAGGCTGCGGATGCCGGCGGCCTGCAGCATGTCGCGGGATTTGGGGCCGAGGTTGGGCAGGTCGGCGAAGTCTTCGGCCATGCTCAGAACAGGAAGTAACGCTGCGCCAGCGGCAGTTCGGTTGCCGGTTCGCAGACCAGATGCACGCCGTCGGCCTTGACCACATAGGTTTCCGGATCGACGCTGATTTCCGGCGTGGCGCTGTTATGCACCATGTCGGCCTTGGTCAGCGTGCGGGTGCCGGAGACGGCGACCAGTGGCTTGCCTAGGCCCAGCGCGGCGACGGCCGGATTCTTCAGCGCGGCTTGCGAGACGAAGGTGACCGAGGTTTTCAGCGCCTTGCCGAAGCTGCCGAACATCGGCCGGTAATGCACCGGCTGCGGCGTCGGGATCGAGGCGTTGGGGTCGCCCATCGCCGCGGCGGCGATCATGCCGCCCTTCAAAATCAGGCTGGGTTTGACGCCGAAGAAGGCCGGTTTCCACAGCACCAGATCGGCCAGCTTGCCGACCTCAATGGAGCCGACGGTGTGGGCGATGCCGTGGGTCAGCGCCGGGTTGATGGTGTATTTGGCGATGTAGCGCTTGACGCGGAAGTTGTCGTTGCGGGCGTTGTCTTCGGGTAGCGCGCCACGTTGCAGCTTCATCTTGTGCGCCGCCTGCCAGGTGCGGATGATCACCTCGCCGACGCGGCCCATGGCCTGCGAGTCGGAGCTCATCATCGAGAAGGCGCCGAGGTCGTGCAGGATGTCTTCGGCGGCGATGGTTTCGCGGCGGATGCGGCTCTCCGCAAAAGCGATGTCCTCGGCGATGCTCGGGTCGAGGTGGTGGCAGACCATCAGCATGTCGAGATGCTCATCGATAGTATTCACCGTATAGGGCATGGTCGGGTTGGTCGAACTGGGCAGCACATTGGGCAGGCCGGCCGCCTTGATAATGTCCGGCGCATGGCCGCCACCGGCGCCTTCGGTGTGGAAGGTGTGGATGGTGCGCCCCTTGAAGGCGCCCAGCGTCGCTTCGACGAAGCCCGATTCGTTGAGCGTGTCGGAGTGGATGGCGACCTGCACGTCCATTTCGTCGGCCACCGTCAGGCAGCAGTCGATGGCGGCCGGCGTCGTGCCCCAGTCCTCGTGCAGCTTGAGGCCGATGACCCCGGCCTCGACCTGCTCGCGCAGGGCCTCCGGCAGGCTGGCGTTGCCCTTGCCGAGGAAGCCGAGATTCATCGGGAAGGCGTCGGCCGCCTCCAGCATGCGGTGGATATGCCACGGCCCCGGCGTGCAGGTGGTGGCGAAGGTGCCGGTCGCCGGCCCGGTGCCGCCACCGATCATGGTCGTGACGCCGGAATAGAGCGCCTCGTCGATCTGTTGCGGGCAGATGAAATGGATGTGGCTGTCGATGCCGCCGGCCGTGACGATCATGCCTTCGCCGGCGATAACCTCGGTGCCGGGGCCGATGACAATGGTCACGCCGGGCTGGATGTCCGGGTTGCCGGCCTTGCCGATGGCGGCGATGCGCCCGTCCTTGAGGCCGATGTCGGCCTTGACGATGCCGGTCACGGCATCGACGATCAGGGCGTTGGTGATTACGGTATCGACGGTTTCCGCCGAGACGCGCTGCCCCTGGCCCATGCCGTCGCGGATGACCTTGCCGCCGCCGAACTTCACTTCCTCGCCGTAGATTGTGTAGTCCTTCTCGACCTCGATGATCAGCTCGGTATCGGCCAGGCGCAGACGGTCGCCGGTGGTCGGGCCGAACATCTCGGCATAGGCCTGACGGGTGATTGTCGTGCTCATAGCGCCCCCTGGATCAGGCCACGGAAGCCATAAACCTTGCGGTCACCGGCCAGTGCGACCAGTTGCACGGTGCGCGTCTGCCCCGGCTCGAAGCGCACGGCGGTGCCGGCGGCGATGTCGAGGCGGTAGCCACGGGCGGCTTCGCGGTCGAAGCTGAGGCCGGCGTTTGTCTCGTAGAAGTGGTAGTGCGAGCCGACCTGGATCGGCCGGTCGCCAGTGTTGGCCACAACCAGCGTGAGCGTCGGCCGGCCGACGTTGAGTTCGAGTTCGCCGGGTTCGGCGAGGAGTTCTCCGGGGATCATCGCGTTCTCCGTTAAACGATGGGGTTGTGAACAGTGACCAGCTTGGTGCCGTCCGGGAAGGTGGCTTCGACCTGGATTTCCGGGATCAGCTCGGCGATGCCGTCCATCACGTCGGCGCGGCTCAGCACCTGGGTGCCGGCGTGCATCAGTTCGGCGACGGTCTTGCCGTCGCGGGCGCCTTCCAGGATCGCGCAGGTGATCAGCGCCACGGCTTCCGGGTAATTCAGTTTCAGGCCGCGGGCCAGGCGCCGTTCGGCGAGCAGGCCGGCGGTGAAGATCAGCAGCTTGTCCTTCTCTCGGGGCGTCAGTTCCATGGGGTCTCCTCAGGGCTCTCAGGTATGCCAGATTCGGGGAATCACGGCCGGGCGGCCGCAAAAAACGGGGCGCAGCAGCTGCCACAGCGCGGTGAACCAGTGCCGGGCGGCTTCGCTGCTGTCGCCAAGGTAGCGGGCGATCAGCACGCCGGGCAGGACGGTCAGGCCGTGGCGGGCGCCATCCTGCGGGGCGAGGGGGCGCAGCGCCTCCAGCAAGGCCGCGGCCTGCTGGGGGAGTTCGGGAAAACAGCACAGCAGCGTGCCGCTGACGCTGCAGCCGGCCCAGCCCGCCGGGCTGTGCAGCAGGGCATCCTCCCCGGCGGCGCCA
>JBEBBF010000363.1:0-7728 GCA_041158545.1 Pseudomonadota bacterium
AGCCTGCGGCTGACCGAGCTGCAGAAAGCCGGCGGCAAGCGCCTGGGCGCCGCCCAGTTCCTGGCCGGGCATTCGGTCCGGCCGAAGGATCGCTTCGACCTGCCGGCTTGAATCCCCGCCGCTGAACCCGATCTAATTCGCAGCCTTTCCTATTGGGAGAAACATCATGTTCAACTGGATGAAGACTGCGATGCTGATGGCCGGGATCATGGCCCTGTTCGGCACGGTGGGCGCCATGATCGGCGGCAGCGGCGGCATGGTGCTGGCGCTGCTGTTCGGGGGCGCGATGAACCTGTTTTCCTACTGGTTCTCCGACTCGATGGTGCTGAAGATGTACAACGCCCGCGAAGTCGACGCGGCCAGCGCCCCGCAGTTCTACCGGATGGTTCAGGAGCTGGCGCAGCGGGCCGGCCTGCCGATGCCGCGGGTGTACCTGATCGACGAAGACCAGCCCAACGCCTTCGCCACCGGGCGCAACCCGGAACACGCCGCGGTTGCCGCCACCACCGGCATCCTGCGTTTGCTGTCGGCGCGGGAGATTCGCGGCGTCATGGCCCACGAGCTGGCCCACGTCGCCCACCGGGACATCCTGATCTCGACGATCTCGGCCACGATGGCCGGCGCGATTTCGGCGCTGGCGAACTTTGCGATGTTCTTCGGCGGTCGCGATGAGGACGGCCGCCCGACCAATCCCCTGGCCGGCATTCTGGTTGCGCTGCTGGCGCCGCTGGCCGCCAGCGTGATCCAGATGGCGATTTCCCGCGCCCGGGAATTCGAAGCCGACCGCGGCGGCGCCGAAATCAGCGGCGACCCCCACGCGCTGGCCGATGCGCTGACCAAGATCGACGCCTACGCCCGCGGTATCCCGCTGCCGGCGGCGGAAGCCCACCCGGAAACGGCGCAGATGATGATCCTCAACCCGCTGTCCGGCGAAGGCCTGGCCGGCTTGTTCTCCACCCACCCGCCGACCACCGAACGGGTCGCCCGCCTGCGGGCGCTGGGGCGCGGCGATTGAGCTGGCTGAGGCAGCATCGCCACAATTTGACGGCCCGGTGATCCGGGCCGTCGTGGTTTACAGCACCGACTCGAAGATTTCCAGCTGCGGCGGGCCGACATAAAAGCTGCGCGGCGTCTGTGCCGCGGCCATGTGCGCCTTGCGGAAGGCTTCCGAATGGGTCCAGGCCGCAAACGCCGCCTCGTCCTTCCAGATGGTGTGCGAGGCAAACAGCGTGAATTCCTCGTTGCTCTCGCCGCGCAGCAGGTGGAAATCGACAAAGCCCTCGACCTCATGCAGGTAACTGGTGCGCTGGCGCCAGTGGGCCACAAAGGCATCCTCCTGACCGCGGGCAATGCGGAAACGGTTCATCACGAGAAACATCGGGCGGGCTCCGGAACAAAAAGCGGCATTGTCGCCGGGAGCGGCGGCTTGGCAAGGCCCGGCCTCAGCGCAACTTCACGCTCCGGCCGAGTTGCTGCTCCAGCAGGCGACCCAGCCGGTAGCCGGCGGCGACGAGGCGGCGCAGCGCGATGTCCTGGCTTTGCCGGGCGAAGTCGGCGGTGATCAGCGGCAAAAGACTGCCCGCCGCGTCCGGGTAGGCGCGCTGATGCGCCAGTTGCCAGCTTTCGTCGCGCCACTGGCTGACCGTGCCCTGGGGCGGCGGCGGATACAGCGCCAGCAGGGCCTCGACCCGCGCCGCCAGCCGGGTGGGGTTCAGGCTGGCGTTGCCCGGCAGGTTGTCCCACCAGCTGTGCAGATTGCTGAACGGGGCGCGGGGCTGGGTGCTGTCTTCGATGGCGAAGCCGTTGCCACCCTCGTCGCCCCGGCTGCCGACATGCAGCGGCTGATGGATGTCGCCGACCAGATGGATCAGCCACGGCAGCGCGTAGGGGCGTTGCGCCGGGTCGCGCAGGCTGGCGATCAGCAATTCCAGTCTTTCGGCGATTTCCCCCTTGCCCTGGCGGCTGCCGTCGGCGAGCAGATCCATGTAATGCCAGTGGCTATGGCGGGCGTAATCGAAGGGCGGCGCGCCAGGGGCGGGCGCCGCCGGGGATTCCGGCTCGGCGTGGTCGTCGTGAAAGCGCGGGTCGCGGCGCAGGCTGTCCGGCCAGGTCGCCGCGGCGAGGAAGGCGGCGTAGGCCGGGTCGCTTTCCTTGCTGCGCGCCAGCCAGTCCGGGTAATCCGGGTGGCGGGCGAGGGCGTTGCCGACTTTCTGCCGGACCGTCGGCGAAAGCTGCTGCCAGGCGATGGCGGCGACAAAGCGATGGCCATTGCCGTTCCAGCCCCACGCGCTGCCCGCCGCCAGCAGGCCGAGCAGGACGGCGACCATCAGGCTGCACCAGGCGCGCAGCGGACGCAGGCAAGGGCGAGGAATCGGCGTGGGAAACACGTTGGGCAAGCGGCGGAAAGGAAGCGGGAAGAAAGCAGGAAGGCGCGGAGAAAGGCAGCAGACGGGCGCCGCCGGGCAAGCGGCGACAGGCCCGGACGGCGGGGAAACGCCGGGCATTATGCCCTGTCGCCCGATGCCGGCAGGCTGGCGGGATTGAAGAATTCGCGGGGGAAGGCGGCCAGGCCAAGGTGCCGACGGGGGCGGATGCCGGCGGGGCAAAGCGAGCGGCCCGCGCCGGGAAAAGCCGTGCAAGCTGGAATGGCGGGGCAAGAGCGTCGGATTGGCCGTCGATGCACTCAAAGCCCGGCAGCCTGCTAGACTGCGCACCCCTTTGTTTGCCCGCTTTGCGCCCCGATTCCGTGACTGCTTCGTCCTCGCTTGCCCCCGATTCCCTGGCTTTCAGCCTGCGCCAGGCGGCAGGCATTCTTGCGGCGGTGTTTTCCGGGCGCAGCCTGGCCGAAGGCCTGCTGCAGGCGGTGCCGGCGTTGGCGCGGCCGGCGGTGCAGGATATGGTTTATGCGAGCTTGCGCGCCTACGGTTACGGCGATGCGCTGCTGGCGCCCTTGCTGGCCAAGCCGCCGCAGCCGGAAATCCGGGCGCTGCTGCTGCTGGCGGTGCAGCGGCTGGAGCAGCGCCCGGAAGCGGCGCATACCGTCGTCGATCAGGCAGTCACCGCCGCCGCCGGGCTGGCGGGCGGCCGTTTCAAGGCCCTGGTCAATGGGGTGCTGCGGAATTTCCTGCGTCAGCGGGAGGCGCTGCTCGCCGGCCTGGCGGGCAACCCGGTGGCCGAGCATCGCCACCCCGAGTGGTGGCTGAACCGGCTGCGCTACGCCTACCCGGAAGCATGGCAACAGATCATCGCCGCCGGCAACCAGCCGCCGCCGATGGCGCTGCGGGTCAATCGCCGCCGCGCCCGGCGGGACGACTGCCTGACGGAATTGCAGGCGGCGGACATCGCCTGCAGTCCCTGGGGCGACGACGGGCTGCTGCTGGCCAAGCCGCTGGGGGTCGAATGGATTCCCGGATTCGCCGCCGGCCGGCTGTCGGTCCAGGACCCCGGCGCCCAGCGGGCGGCGGCGCTGCTGGACCCGGCACCGGGCAGCCGGGTGCTGGATGCCTGCGCCGCGCCAGGGGGCAAGACCGCGCATCTGCTGGAGCGGGCCGAACTCGACCTGCTGGCGCTGGACCTGGAGCCGGCCCGCTGCCGGCGGATCAGCGCCAATCTGGAACGGCTGGGGCTGAGCGCGACGGTGCAGGCGGCGGATGCCGGGCAGCCGGCCAGCTGGTGGGACGGCCGGCAGTTCGATGCGATTCTGGCCGACGTGCCCTGCAGCGCCAGCGGCGTGGTGCGGCGGCATCCGGACAGCAAATGGCTGCGGCGGGAGGCGGATGTCCAGCGTTTCGCCCGGACCCAGGCGCGGCTGCTGGCGGCGCTGTGGCCCTTGCTGCGGCCGGGCGGTAAACTGCTTTACGCGACCTGTTCGGTGTTCCGTGAGGAAAACGGTCGCCAGATCGCCAGCTTCCTCGACCGCCATCCCGAGGCGGAGAAGCAGGCGGAAGAGCAACTCCTGCCCTGTGCCGAGCATGACGGCTTCTACTATGCCCTGCTGCGCAAGTCCCCGGATTGACACCCTGCTGCGCGCCTTCGTGGTGTGGCTGCTGTTCTGGCAGTGCACCGCCGGGGCCGCGGAGGTGGAAATCCGCCAGCCGCAGCTGAGTCCCGGCGAGGACGGCTACGCGCTGTCCGCCGACTTCGTCTTCGACTTCAATCCCCGGCTGGAAGAGGCGGTGGCCAAGGGCGTGGTGCTGTATTTCGTCGCCGAATTCGAGCTGACCCGCAGCCGCTGGTACTGGTTTGACGACAAGGTGCTGCGCGCCAGCCAGGTCTGGCGGCTGTCCTACCACGCGCTGACCCGGCAGTACCGGCTGTCCACCGGTGTGCTGCACCAGAATTTCTCCAGCCTGGAGGACGCGCTGCGGGTGCTGAGCCGGCTGCGCAACTGGGTGGTGCTGGAAAAAGGCAGCGACAGGAGCCCGCTGAAACCGGGTGAAACCTACCAGGCGGCGCTGCGCCTTTATCTGGACCACGCCCAGCTGCCGAAGCCCTTCCAGATCGCGGCGCTGGCGAGCAAGGAATGGAACCTGGCGTCCGACTGGCAACGCTGGCCCCATGTGGCACCCGTTCCGCCCGCGGCAGCGCCGGCCGAGGTGAAATGAACCGTTTCCTGGCCATAGGCGGCGCGCTGGCGGCGGCATTCGGCACCATCCTCTGGTTCCTGCTGCTGGCTTCGACTTCCGCCGAAACCCTCTACTTTGCCCGTTATTACGTGCTGCTGCTGGTGCTGAACGTGCTGGTGGCGCTGACGCTGGCCGGGCTGGTTGGCTGGCAGCTGAACATGCTGTGGCGGGATTACCGCGCCCAGGTCTTCGGCGCCCGGCTGAAGCTGCGGCTGATGCTGATGTTCGGCCTGGTCGCCGTGGTGCCGGGGGCGCTGGTTTATGGGGTGTCGATCCAGTTCGTCACCCGTTCCATCGACAGCTGGTTCGACGTCCGCGTCGAAAAGGCGCTGGAATCCGGGCTGAACCTGGGGCGGACGGCGCTGGATACGATGCTGGCCGAGCTGGGTGAAAAGGCGCGCAATCTGGCGCTGGACCTGGGGGAACGCCCGGAATCCGGGCGGCGGACGGCGCTGGTGCGCCTGCGGGAGCAGGCCGGGGTGGAAACTGCGGCGCTGTTCAGCGTCGGCGGCCAGCTGCTGACCAGCAGCACCAGCGGCCTGGGCAGCACGCTGCCGCCGCTGCCGTCGCCAACCCAGTTGAAGAACGCCCGCAACAGCCGCGGCGTGCTGGTGATCGACGGCGAAGGCAGCAAGGAATTGCAGCTGCGGGTGCTGGTGCCGGTCAGCGCCCAGGGGATGTTCGAGGAGCCGCGCATCCTGCAGCTGACCCAGCCGGTGCCGAGCGCCCTGGCGCAGAACGCCGAAGCGGTGGAGGCGGTGCATCGGGATTACCAGGAGTTGCAGCTGGCCCGCGACGGCCTGACGCAGATTTACGCGCTGACGCTGACGCTGACGGTGCTGCTGGCGCTGTTTGCCGCCTTCGCGATGGCGTTTTTCATGGCGCGGCGGCTGGCGGCGCCGCTGTACATCCTGGCCGAGGGCACCCAGGCGGTGGCCCAGGGCGACTTCTCGCCGAAGCAGGCGGTGTATAGCCGCGACGAGCTGGGGGTGCTGACCCAGTCCTTCAGCCGGATGACCCGGCAGCTGGACGAGGCGCGCCGCGATACCGAGCGCCACCGCGGCGAGCTGGAAGCAGCGCGGGCCTATCTGGAATCCATCCTCGCCAACCTGTCCGCCGGGGTGCTGGTGTTCGACGCCAATTTCGCGCTGCGCACAGTCAACGAAGGGGCGCTGACCATCCTGGACGACGATCTGGCCGGGCTGATCGGCATGGAACAGGCGCAATGGCCGCGGCAGCAGGCGCTGGGCCACTTCCTCCGCGAGCATTTCGCCGTCGAGGGCCAGCCGGAATGGCAGGGGCAGCTGGAACTGGAGCGCCCCAACGGCATGCCGCAGGTGCTGCTGCTGCGCGGCTCCCGCTTGCCGGGCAACAGCGGCGGCTATGTGGTGATCCTCGACGATGTGACCCGGCTGATCGCCGCGCAGCGCAGCGCCGCCTGGGGCGAGGTGGCGCGGCGGCTGGCCCACGAGATCAAGAATCCGCTGACGCCGATCCAGCTTTCCGCCGAGCGGCTGCAGATGAAGCTGTCGGCCCGGCTGGGGGAAACCGACGGCGAATTCCTGCAGCGCAGCACCCAGACCATCATCAATCAGGTTCAGGCGATGAAGCGGATGGTCGATGACTTCCGCGACTACGCCCGGCTGCCGGCGCCGGAACTGGCGGCGCTGGACCTCAACGGGCTGATCCGGGAAGTGCTGGGTCTTTATGAAACCTCCTCGGCGCGGATCGTGATCGAACTGGCGGCCGAGCTGCCGCCCGTCCTGGGCGATGCAACCCAGATGCGGCAGATCATCCACAACCTGCTGCGCAACGCCGAAGACGCGCTGGAAGGCCGGGAAGGCGCCGAGATTCGGCTGCTCACCCGCCTGTCCGGGCGGGATGCCCTGCTGGAAATCAGCGACAACGGACCCGGCTTCCCGCCGGAGATCCTGCCCCGCGTCTTCGAACCCTATGTAACCACCAAGGCGCGGGGCACCGGCCTTGGCCTGCCCATCGTCCGCAAGATCATCGACGAGCATCATGGGCGCATCGAAATCAGCAATCTCCCGGCAGGCGGCGCCCGTATCGGCATCCTCCTGCCCCTGGTGAAGGATCAGCAACATGGCGAAAATCCTGGTCGTTGACGACGAAATCGGTATCCGCGAACTTCTGTCGGAAATTCTGGCCGACGAAGGCCACAGCATCCGTCTGGCGGAAAACGCCGGCGCCGCCCGCCGTCAGCGGGAAGCGGAGCGGCCCGATCTGGTGCTGCTCGACATCTGGATGCCCGACACCGACGGCATCTCCCTGCTCAAGGAATGGAACGCCTCCGGGCTGCTGACGATGCCGGTGGTGATGATGTCCGGCCACGGCACCATCGACACCGCGGTCGAGGCCACCCGCATCGGCGCCGTCGATTTCCTGGAAAAGCCCATCGCGCTGCAAAAGCTGCTGTCCACGGTCAAGAAGGCGCTGAAGCACGACAGCGCGCCGCCGAAGTCGCCGCTCAACCTCGACGCCTTCGGCCATTGCGCCGCGCTGCGCGACCTGCGCAAGCGGCTGGAACAGGCCGCCGCCCGGACCCGGGTGCTGCTGCTCAAGGGCGCCACCGGCAGCATCGCCGAGATGTGTGCCCGCAGCCTGCAGGCGCCGCACACCCCCTGGCTGGACCTGTCGCAGAGCGGTGCGCCGCTGACCCAGGACGCCTTGCAAAAGGCCAGCGGCGGGGTGCTCTACGTTGCCGATCTGGCAAGCCTGGGCAAGATGCAGCAGATGAACCTGGTGTTCGCCCTCGACCGGCTGGAACGCTGCAACCTGCAACTGGTCGCCGCCACCTCGCGGCCGCTGAACCAGCTGTCCGGCGCCGGGCTGGACCCGCAACTGGTCAGCCGCCTCGGCGAAATCTGGGTCGCGCTGCCCAAGCTGGCGGCGCTGGCCGACGACCTGCCGGAAATCGCCAGCCGGCTGCTGACCTATCTGGGCGAACGGGGCGACGTGCCGACCCGGCATTTCTCCAGCGCCGCGCTCAACGCGCTGCGGCAGAAGCATTGGGAAGACAGCGCCGACGGCGGCTGGGGCGAACTCCAGGCGCTGATCAAGAATCTGGCGCTGTCCGCGCTGG
>JBEBBF010000364.1:0-3106 GCA_041158545.1 Pseudomonadota bacterium
CTGGCTGTCCATCATCCCGATCTGCCGGAACACCCGGACCATGCGCTGGCGCAACAACTGCTGCCCCGCGGCGCCGGCGCCGTGCTGACCTTCGAGCTGGCCGGTGGCCGCGAAGCCGGCAAGCGTTTCATCGACGCGCTGAAGGTCTTCTCGCATCTGGCCAATGTCGGCGACGCCAAATCCCTGGTGATCCACCCGGCTTCGACCACCCATTTCCGGATGTCCGACAGCGCGCTGCTGGCGGCGGGCATCCACCCCGGCAGCATCCGCCTGTCGGTGGGTCTGGAAGATGCGGGCGATCTGATCGAAGACCTCAACCGCGGTCTGGCCGCGGCGGCCAAGGGCTAGGAGAAGCACGATGCATGTCACGATTTCGGGTCAGCCGACCTACCTCTACACCGGCGGCAAGGACGACGCGGCGCAACAGGCGCTGCCGCCGCTGCTGTTCCTCCACGGCGCGCAGCAGGACCATTCCTGCTGGGCCTTGCAAAGCCGCTGGTTTGGCCATCACGGCTACCGGGTGCTGGCGCCGGACCTGCCGGCGCATGGCCGTAGCGGCGGCGAGCCGCTGCCCTCGGTCGAGGCGCTGGCCGACTGGGCGGTGGCCTTGCTCGATAGCCTGGGCATCGCCCAGGTGCGGCTGGTCGGGCACAGCATGGGCTCGCTGATCGGTCTGGAACTCGCCAGGCGTTATCCGGAGCGGGTGCAGGCGGCGGCGCTGATCGGCAGCGCACTGCCGATGCCGGTGGCCGAGCCGCTGCTGGCGGCGGCGGATAGCAACGAAGCCAAGGCGGCGGCGATGATCAACGCCTGGTCCTATTCGCCCCGCGGCATGCTGGGGCGCAGCGCGGCGCCCGGTTTGTGGCTGCTGGGGATGAACACCCGGCTGATGGCGCGGCAGCGCCGCGGCGTGCTGCCGGTGGATTTGCGCGCCTGCAATGCCTATGTGCCCGATCCCGCCAGCCTGGCGGCGGTGCGCTGCCCGGTGCAATTGCTGGCTGGGGAAAAGGACAGGATGACCCCGCTGAAGGCCGGCAAGGCGCTGGCGGCGCTGCTGCCGCAGGCGCAACTGCAGGTGATCCCGGAAGCCGGGCACGCGATGATGGCCGAGGCGCCGGACGCGGTGCTCGATGCGCTGCGGGAATTCTTCGCCCGGCACTGAAGCCGGACCTCGCGGCGGCAGCCGGGTGTTCCCCGCCCGCCGCCGCGGCGACAACCCGGACCGCAAGCCCCGTCCTTCGCCATCTCCATCGCCATGTCCGACGCCCTGACCACAAACCCCGACAGTCCCGGCTTGATCTACCAGCCCCCGCCGCCAGCGCCGCTGCACTACTGGCATGTGGATGCCGATCTGTTGCTGGTGGAGAAGCCTTCCGGGCTGCTGTCGGTGCCCGGTCGCGGCCCGGACAAGGCGGATTGCCTGCTCAGCCGGGTGCAGCAGGATTTCCCCGAGGCGCTGGTGGTGCATAGGCTGGACATGGGTACTTCCGGGCTGCTGCTGCTGGCCCGGCATCTGACGGCGCAGCGGGCGCTGAGCCGCCTCTTTGCCGGGCGGGCGGTCTACAAACGCTATGTGGCGCTGGTCGAGGGCGAGTTGCAGCCGGAAAGCGGCGAGGTGAATCTGCCGCTGCTGACCGACTGGCCCAATCGGCCGCGGCAGAAAGTGGATTTCGAGCTGGGCAAACCGGCGCTGACCCGCTTCCAGCGGCTGGATCACGACCCGCAACGGCACTGCAGCCGCGTCGCCCTGGAGCCGGAAACCGGCCGCTCTCACCAGTTGCGCGTGCATCTGCTTGCATTGGGGCATCCGATCCTGGGCGACGAACTCTACGGCCGTGGCCCGGAACCGCGTGCCTCCCGCCTGCTGCTCCACGCCGAGCGTCTGGCCTTCGCCCACCCGCTGCAGGCGCAGCAAATCGATTGCTGCTCGCCCGCCGCGTTTTGATTACTCCCGCCGTTCCCGGATCGCCTGGGCCAGCTGATGGACGCTCATCGCGTAGAAATTCGAGCGGTTGTAGCGGGTGATCACGTAGAAGTTGCTGAAGCCGAGCCAGTATTCCGTGGCTTCGTCCGGGGTGGTGAGGTCGATCAGGGTGGCTTTGGCGGGCAGGTCGCCGGCGTCCGTCAGCGGCGGGATGCGGATGCCCAGTTCGCCGAGGGCGCGCCAGTCGAGGTTCGGGCGGCCGTCGGGGGATAGCGCGGTGTTGAGGCGGCTTTCCGTCACGCCGTCGTCGATCCGGGTAGGCAGCGCGACCCGTTCGCCCCGCTGCCAGCCGTGCTGTTGCAGGAAATGGGCGACGCTGCCGATGGCGTCTTCGGGGCTGCCGGCCAGGTCCACCCGGCCGTCGCCGTCGAAATCGACGCCATAACGCCGCTGGCTGCCGGGCATGAACTGGGGAATGCCGATGGCGCCGGCGAAGGAGCCGCGAATCTGCAGCGGGTCCAGCCGGTTTTCCCGGCACAGCAACAGGAAGTGTTCCAGTTCCTCGCGGAAGAACTCGGCCCGGCGCGGGTAATGGAAGGCCAGGGTCCCCAGCGCCGCCAGCACCGCGTACTGGCCCATGTTGCGGCCGTATTCGGTTTCGACGCCGATGATGCCGACGATGATTTCCTCGGGGACGCCGTAGCGGGCGGCGGCGCGGCTCAGGGTGTCGGCGTGGCGTTCCCAGAAACGCAGGCCGCGTTCGATCCGGCCGGCATTGACGAAGCGGGGGCGATAGCGTTCCCAGGAGCGCTGGCCGGGGTGGCTGGGCGGGGCGATGGCCTGCAGCACGCCGGGCAGTACCGGCGCCTGACGGAAGGCCTGCAACAGTGCCGCCGCATCGCCGCCGTTGCGGGCGACGAAATCGCTGACGAATTCCTGGACCGCCGCCTCGTTGCCCAGCGGCGGGCCGGGGCGGGCTGCCGGTTTGCTGGCGCTGCGGGTTTTACTGACGGCATGGCCGTGGTGATGCGCGGCCGTGGCCGGGGCCGCCGCGAGGAGCACTGCGGCAAGCAGCGTGTTGAGCAGCGAAGCGGCGCGCAGCAGGGCAGGGCGACGACGGGAAAGGCAGGACAAGACTCGGTTCTCCATCAGGGCAGGCGGCGCACGGCGGCGCGCAGGGCA
>JBEBBF010000365.1:0-3232 GCA_041158545.1 Pseudomonadota bacterium
GCACCGCGTCTTCAGCGGAGAACTCGACATCGTCGGTATATTCCCGCGCCAGCTTGACCGCCCGCACCGCGGCTTCGACCACCTCATCCGGGCTCATCCGCAGCTTCTTTTCCATGTGGATCGGCGACGTGGCGATGAAAGTATGGATACGGCCGCTGCGGGCGGGGCGAATCGCTTCGCCGGCACGGCGGATGTCGTTCTCGTTGGCACGGGCCAGGGAGCAGATCGTCGATTCCTTGATCGTTTCGGCAATCGATTTGATCGCTTCGAAATCGCCGGGGGATGCCGCGGCAAAGCCGGCTTCGATGACATCGACCCGCATTCTTTCCAGCTGCCGCGCCACCCGCAGCTTTTCTTCCCGGGTCATCGAGGCGCCGGGACTTTGTTCACCGTCGCGCAGGGTGGTATCAAAAATGACCAGATGCTGTTTCATCGTTCTGACTCCGAAAGCGGGGGGCAAGGGCGTTTTCCCAGGAAAATCGGCGGGAAGGCCCGGTTGGGCAAGCCGGAACGGGAAAAATTCCAGCTTGTCGCCGGCCGGAGCCGGCAGAAACGGCGGAATATAAACCAGCCGCCACACCCAAGGCAATGTGGAAGCAGGTTCGCCGCAGCGCGCCCGCCGCTGCCGCGGCAAGCCGGCAATACCGTCAAGACACAGCCAAAATCCGGGCTTCTTGGTAATCTTGGGGGTCACCCATTTTTCAGAGGTTGAGGCAATGCGAATCCTGCTCG
The DNA here is from genome assembly GCA_041158545.1 of Pseudomonadota bacterium. Lineage (GTDB taxonomy): Bacteria > Pseudomonadota > Gammaproteobacteria > Burkholderiales > Rhodocyclaceae > JBEBBF01. Next base: position 733 of record JBEBBF010000365.1, read on the forward strand.
CCGAAGACGATCCCCTGCTCGCCGACGGGCTGGCGCGGGCGCTGCGCCAATCCGGTTACGCCGTCGATGTCGCCAGCGATGGCCTGGACGCGGACAGCTGGCTGGAATCCCAGGATTACAGCCTGTTGCTGCTCGACCTGGGCCTGCCCAGCCTGCCGGGCAGCCAGGTGTTGCAGCGGCTGCGCAGCCGCAAGCAGAAACTCCCGGTGCTGGTGATTTCCGCCCGGGAAGAACTGGAAGAACGGGTACGCCTGCTGGATCTGGGCGCTGACGATTACATCGTCAAACCGGTGGCGCTACTGGAACTGGAAGCCCGGGTCCGGGCGTTGATCCGCCGCGGCCAGGCCAACCCGGAACCACAAATCCAGCTCGGCCGCTTGCGGCTCGACACCGCTGGAAAACGCGCCTGGCTGGAAGGCATGGCGCTGGACCTGACGGCGCGGGAGTGGGCGGCACTGGAGTTCCTCGCCGGGCGGATCAACCGCATCGTCAGCAAGGAGCAGATCATGCAGTCGCTCTACGGGCTCGACGACGAAATCACGCCCAACGCGGTTGAGAAATTCGTTTCCCGGCTGCGCAGCAAGCTCGAACCCGCCGGGGTCATCATCCGCACCGTCCGCGGCCTGGGTTATTACCTGGAGAAGCCGGCTGAAGAACGCACTCCGGCATGAATCCGGCCAGCCTGCGCCTGCTGCTGTTGCGGCGACTGGCTCCGGCCATGCTGGCGCTGATCATCGCCGGGGCCATCACCGCTTATAACGTCGCGCTGCAAAGCGCCACCCGCGCCTACGACCGGGCCCTGCTGGATACTGCGCTGGCGATTGCCGGCGAGGTGCGCAACATCCACGGCAGGCCGGTGCTGACCCTGAGCAATCAGGCGCAAACGGTGCTGCTGACCGACAAGTTCGATCTGCAGTATTTCACGGTTTATTTTCACGGCCAGGTCGTCGCAGGTTCCGAACGGGTATTGCCCCTGCCCAGCCACCCCGATTTCAGCCGGCAGTCCGGTCATGATGCCTGGTCGTACTACGACGGCCAGATCGATGGCCGGGAAATCCGCCTGGCTTCGCTGGATACCTTGCGCGATGGCCTGAAGCTGACCGTCATTGCCGCGGAAACCCGGGTCAAGCGGACCCGGGTGATTCAGGAAATCCTGCTGGGCATGGTGCTGCCGGAACTGCTGCTGGTCGGAGCCACGCTGGCCCTGGTCTGGTTCGGCATCCGCTCGGGGCTGGCACCACTGGAGTTGCTGCGGAGTGAATTGGCGGATCGCTCCCAGGCCGACCTCAGCCCGATCCAGGCGGCGGTGATCGAGGAAATGCAGCCGGTGGTCCAGGAAATCAACGGACTGTTGCGCCGACTGGACCATTCCCTGACCATCCAGCGCCAGTTCGTTTCCGATGCAGCGCACCAGTTGCGGACGCCGATCTCGGCCTTGCAGGCTCAGGTGGAACTGGTGCTGCGGGAAAGCGCCCCGGACCGGCAGACGCAGCTTCAGAGCATCCTCCGCGCCACCCAGCGGTTGGCGCATCTGGTGCATCAGATGCTGGCGCTGGCGCGAGCCGAACCCAGCCGGATGCGGCCGCAACAGAATCTGGCGCTACCGGAGTTGCTGACCCAGTGTGCAGAAACCCTGTTGCCCGAGGCGTTCCGCATCGGCGTCGATCTCGGCTTTTCGGCCGATCCCGCCAACGTCCGCGGCGACCCTTTCCTGCTCCAGGAAATGCTGCTGAATCTGGTGGATAACGCGCTGCAGCACACCCAAGCCAGCGGAGTCGTCAATGTCAGCTGCGGCGTCGATCCGATTGGGCGCCCATTCCTGGCGATTGAGGACAACGGGAACGGCGTCGCCGAAATCGAGCGGGAGAAGATTTTCGAGCGTTTCTACCAATCCCCTGGCCAGGCCGGGAAAGGCTGTGGCCTGGGGCTGGCGATCGTCCGGGACATTGCCCGGCTGCATCAGGCCGAGGTCAGCGTGGATACTTCGCCGGAGTTGGGCGGTGCGCGCTTCCTGGTGCGCTTCCCGCCCGGCAAGGCCTGATCAGGCCGGCTTGCGTTTGCCCAGCAACTGCATCACACCCAGCACGTAGCCGGACAGGCAATACAGCACGAAAAAGCCGAACAGCGCGATTTCCGGGCTCAGCGACACCAGGGCAAAGCCCAGGGCAATCGCGGCGATGGAAAAGAACGGGACGCTGCGGCGCAGATTCACGTCCTTGAAGCTGTAGTAGCGCAGGTTGGAAACCATGGTCAGCCCACCGAGGCAGGTGACGAAGGCGGCCAGGTAATTGACCCGCTCACCGGGGATACCGGCGTCGATCATCACCCAGACGAAGCCCGCCACCAGCGCCGCCGCAGCCGGCGAAGGCAGGCCCTGGAAGTAACGCTTGTCCATCACTTCCAGCGTGGTGTTGAAGCGGGCCAGCCGCAGCGCAGCACCGGCGCAGTAAATGAAGGCGGCAATCCAGCCCAGCCGCCCCAGATCCTTCAGCGCCCATTC
>JBEBBF010000366.1:0-2837 GCA_041158545.1 Pseudomonadota bacterium
CCGGTCGTGCTCCTCGACCATGTTTTCGTTCTGGTTGCTGCGATAGCTGAGGACATAAGCGTTGTCGTCGACCCGGGTGATCCGGTGTTCCGGGGAATCCTGGCCATTGTTGTTGCTGCCGCGATACCGCCAGTAATCGCCCAAGCGCGGCAAGGGCGGCTGGGGAATGCTTTCGTTCGCGCCGGGCAGCGGCGCTGCGGTCGGCCCGATCCGGTTGCGCGCCAGCGCGGCAAAGCGGCCGTCCGGGTAGCTGCTCAGATAGGCCGCGTAATCGGCGCGGGCATCGCTGCGCTGCACGCTTTCCCAGAAAGCCAGCTCCAGCGCCGCCGGGTCCGTTTTGGCCCCGCCGTCGCCGACGGCCGGAGCAGAAGGCGGAACCGCCCCACCGCCGGGACGGAAAAAGAAATCGCCAGTCAGCGACGAGGCTTCCCAGGGAATCTGGGCGTCACCGGTGGCCTTGGCCACGCTGGCGCGGACCCGCTTGAAGGCTTTTTCCACCTCCAGCCCCGGGGTCTGGATGATCTTCAGCAACTCCTGGGTGTACAGCCCGTTGCGCCCGTCGCCATCGGAGGCGACCTTGCCCGGCGCCGTGGCGTAGGCGATCAGCGTCCCCTTCGGCGCCTCCATCTGCGCCAGACCACCGCCCACGCTGCGGAAACGCCGTTCGAAGGGGTTGTTGCGGCAGGCGTCGAGGATCACCAGATTCAGGCTGCCCTGGGACAATTGCTCCAGCAGCGCATCCACATCGACGGTTTCCGAGCGCACCGAAGCCTCGCTGTCGATCTGGGCATCGATGGGGATCAGGAAATTCCGGCCTTTGACCTGCATGCCGTGGCCGGCGTAGTAGAACAAGGCGATGCTGTCGCCGCCCAGCTTGCTGCCGAACAGGGTGATCGCCCGGTTCATGTCCTTTTGCCCGACATTGGTCCGTTCGATCACGTCGAAGCCCAGCTTGCGCAGCGCCGTCGCCATGTCCTTGGCGTCATTGACCGGATTTTTCAGCGGCGATCCCGGATAGGCGGCGTTGCCGATCACCAGCGCCACCCGTTTATCCGGCGTTACCCCGCGGGGCTCCGCCGCCCACAGCGGGCCACAGCACAGCAGCCACAGCCCGATCACGCCACGTACAAACCAGCTGCTCATCAGATTTCTCCCGGTTGCGGGGAAATTATCCCCCTGCAACCGGCGGCCGGCGAAGTCTGACGCCGGCCACCGCCAGCCTCAGGAAACCCGGAAGCGGCGGATGGTGGACTGCAGGCCGCGGGCGAGGCTGCGAAGGTCGGCGGCGGATTCCGCGGTCTGCTGCGCGGCGGCGTTGTTTTCCTCGGAAGCCTGGGCGACCCGCTCGACCCGCTGGGCGATCTGCTGGCTGGCGACGCTCTGTTCCTGGATCGAGCTGACGATGTCGGTGACCGTCTGCACCACCTGGGTGACGCCGGCACGGATTTCCCGGATTGCACCGCCGGCCTCGCCGGCCAGCCGCACACCCTTGTCCACCTGGCCGACGGCGCTTTCCATCGTCGTCACCGAGGACTGGGTTTCGTTCTGGATGCGGGTGATCATGTTGCCGATTTCCACGGTGGCCACCGTGGTCCGCTCCGCCAGCTTGCGCACTTCGTCGGCAACCACGGCAAAACCGCGCCCGGCTTCCCCGGCCCGTGCTGCCTCGATGGCCGCGTTCAGCGCCAGCAGATTGGTCTGCTCGGCGACTTCCTTGATGACCTGCACGACGCGGGAGATTTCCGTGGAGTTTTCGCTGAGGGAAGCCAGCGTGCCGGCGGTGGTGCGCACCGTGTCGGCGATCCGGTTGATTTCCGCCATTGCCAGTTCGATGACGTTGCCGCCTTCCAGCGACAGCCGGCCGGTGGATTCGGCGATGCCGAGTGCCGAGTGGGCGTTATCCGAAACCTGGCTGATGCTGACCGAAAGCTCTTCCACCGACGCCGCCATCGACGACGCGGAATCGCTGGTGTCGGCCGACGCGGCGGCAACCTGCTGCGCGGCGCTGGCCAGCCCGTCTGCCGACTGCTCGGTCTGCTCCACCGAACGGACGATTTCCCGGACCATGCCCTGCAGACTGGACTGCATCTGCTGCTGGTGCGCCATCAGGCTTTCGCCGTCGCCCGCACGCAGCGTCAGCGTCTGGCTGAGATCCCCGGCGGCAATCCGCTGCACCACTTGCTTGGCGACTTCCGGCTCACCGCCGATGGTCGCGAAAATGCTCCGGGCAATCGCCGCGCCCAGGCCGATCAGCAGCAGGGTCGCAACGATGCTGACGCCCAGCATCATCCCCATCGTCCGCTGGCCCCGCTCCTCCGCGGTCTTTGCCGCCGCCTCAGCCAGCTGAACATTCATGTCCACCAGCTGCCCCAGCGTCGCTTCGGATTTGTCGAACAGCGGGATGGCGGCATAAGCGGCTTCGAGGAACCCGGCTTTCAGCCCCATCCGGCTGTCGTCGCTCGCAGCAGAGAGCTTCTCGATCTGGGCGCTAATCGCATCATCCGCCTGCTTCCAGGCGCGCCATTCTTCCAGGAAACGCCGCCACAGCACGGCCTCTTCCGCGGTCTGCGGCAAGGGTTCGTAAATCTTCCAGCCCTGGTCGATCCGCTGCCAGATTTTCTGCTTGCGCTGCAGCACCTGCCGCAACTGATCCGCCGTAGCGCCCTGCAACAGCAACAGACCGACCATCCGGTTCTCGGAACGGATCGCCGTCTGCCCTTCATTGACGATCTCCAGCCCCAGCACCGACGGCGCCCGCACCTTGGCCACCTCATCCATCATCGCCCGGCTGTTCTGCAAGCCGAGAATGCCATCCACCGCCACCGCCAACAGCGCCA
>JBEBBF010000367.1:0-3599 GCA_041158545.1 Pseudomonadota bacterium
GAATTCACCACGCCGGAGCAACACCAGCTGCACGCCGGCAAGGGACCAAATGCCGGCAGGGGCGACAACAACGAAATCACCTTTTTCTGAAATTCATTCGGGGAGAACAACATGGCCAACAAGACCATCATGATCGTGGATGACTCCGCCTCCTTGCGTCAGGTCGTGCGCATCGCACTGCAGGGCGCAGGCTATGGCGTGGTCGAAGCCGGCGACGGCAGGGATGCACTGGGCAAGCTCAATGGCGACAAGGTGCATCTGATCATCAGCGACGTGAACATGCCCAACATGGACGGCATCAGCTTCGTCAAGGCGGTCAAGCAACTGCCGGCCTACCGCTTCACGCCGATCATCATGCTGACCACCGAAGCCGGCGATTCGATGAAGGACGCCGGCCGCGCCGCCGGCGCCAAGGCCTGGGTGGTCAAACCCTTCCAGCCGGCCCAGATGCTCGCTGCGGTCAGCAAGCTGATCCTGCCTTGATCCTGCCCTGACGCTTGACCCAGCCCCGACTCTGCCCCGAACCCGTTCCGCAGCAAGGCCCGGCAAGCCGACAGCTTCCCCCTACCGCCACATCACCCCACCCCAGGGAGCATCCCATGAGCGCAAATTTCCCGCGTCCGCTCAGCCTCAACGGCGAACTCAACATCTACACCGCCAGCCTGTGGCGGGACCGGCTGCTCGCCGAAATCGGCGACTGCGACGACATCGAGCTTGACCTCGCCGCCGTCAGCGAAATCGACGCCTCCGGCGTCCAGCTGCTGCTCGCCGCCCGCCGCCACTGCCAGATGCAGGGCCGCCGCTGCGAACTTGGCCCGCTCAGCGCCCCGGTGCGGGAAGCCTTGGAATTCTGCCGGCTGCTGCCGCTGCCCCCCCGCTGAGGAGACCGTCATGCCCCTGGACATGGATGACGCACTGCAAACCTTCATCATCGAAAGCCGCGAACTGCTGCAACAGATGGAAGAAGCCCTGCTGCAGATCGAACTGCAGCCCGGCAACCCGGAGCTGATCAACGCCATCTTCCGCGCCGCCCACACCATCAAAGGCAGCGCCGGCCTGTTCGGCCTCGACCCCATCGTCGCCTTCACCCACGTTGCCGAAAGCGTGCTCGACCGGGTCCGCAGCCATGAGCTGGCCCTGGACGGACCGCTGACTGCGCTGTTCCTCGCGGTCGGCGACCAGCTGGGCGGCATGATCGACCGGCTGGCGCGCAAGGTCGCAACCGACCCCGAACAGGAAGCCGCCATCGCCGCCCTGGTCAGCCGCCTTGAAGCCTGCCTCAAGGGCAAACGCAGCGAAGCGGCGAGCCACCCCGCCCCGGCCGACACCGCTGCCGTCCCGGCAAACAGCGCGACCAGCAGCCCGGCCAACACCGCGCCGACCCTTGCCGTCCCGCCCGTCCCGGCATCCGCTGCCACCCGCAGCGCCGCCCACTGGCACATCGCGCTGGAATTCGGCCCGGACGTGCTGCGCCACGGCATGGACCCGATTTCGATCCTGCGCTACCTCGGCACGCTGGGGGACATTCGCACGCTGATCCCGCACACCGACCGCGTCCCGGCGCTGGCGGCGCTGGACGCGGAAAACTGCTACCTGGGCTTTGACCTGGCGCTGGAAAGCCAGGCCGACGCGGCGCTGATCGACGGCGCCTTCGACTTCATCCGCGAGGATTGCCGGATCGGCCTGCTGCCCCCCGGCGCCGACCTGGCAGGCTGCCGCGCCTACGTCGCCAGCCAGGACGACCCCGCCGCCAGCCTCGACCTGCTGCTGGAATGCGGCAGCCTGGACCCGGACACCGCGGTCAGTCTGGCGCTGCCCTGCGCGCTGGCCGAAGTCGAACCCGCGGCGGCAGCCGAAACCGGCGCCGTGCTGCCGACCAGCAGCGACATCACCCCGCCCGCCCCCCAGCCGGCCACCCCGCCCGCCTCTGCCAGCAGATCCGCATCCGCCGAAGCCCGCCCGGACAGCCCCCGCGCCGACAACAGCGAAGCCCGGCTGATCCGGGTCGATGCCGACAAGCTGGACCAGCTGATCAATCTGGTCGGCGAACTGATCATCGCCGGAGCCGGCGCCAACATGGTGGCCCGCGCCCAGCATGTCCCCGAACTGATCGAAGCCACTGCGCTGCTCTCCCGGCTGGTCGAGGACGTCCGCGACTCGGCGCTGAACCTGCGGATGGTCCAGATCGGCGCCACCTTCAACCGCTTCCGCCGGGTGGTCCGCGACGTGTCGCGGGAGCTGGGCAAGGACATCGAGTTGGAAATCCACGGCGGCGAAACCGAGCTGGACAAGTCGGTGGTCGAAAAGATCGGCGACCCGCTGACCCACATCGTCCGCAATGCGATGGACCACGGCATCGAAGCCGCCGAGGTCCGCCAGGCCCAGGGCAAGCCCGCCCGCGGCCGGCTGCGGCTCAACGCCTTCCACGACTCTGGCAGCATCGTCATCGAAGTCAGCGACGACGGCCGCGGCCTCGACAAGGCCCGCATCCTGCAGAAAGCCGTCGAGCGCGGCATGGTCGAAGCCGGCGCCAGCCTCAGCGACAGCGAAATCTTCAGCCTGGTGTTCGAGCCGGGTTTTTCCACCGCCGAACAGATCAGCAAGCTCTCCGGTCGCGGCGTCGGCATGGACGTGGTCAAAAGCAATATCGAAGCCCTGCGCGGCAGCGTCGAACTGGCCAGCACCCCCGGTGCCGGCACCACGGTGCGCATCCGCCTGCCGCTGACGCTGGCGATCATCGACGGCTTCATGGTCGGTGTCGCCGGCGCCGCCTACGTGGTGCCGCTGGACATGGTGGTCGAGTGCATCGAGCTGCCCACGGCGCTGGCCAGTGGCAGCGGCAGCCCGGACTACCTCAACCTGCGCGGCAACCTGCTGCCCTTCATCCGGCTGCGCGACCTGTTCGAAATCGCCGGCCCGCCGCCGCCCAGGGAAAACGTCGTGGTCGTCCAGTACGCCGGCCAGCGCGCCGGCCTGGTGGTGGATCGGCTGCAAGGCGAACTGCAGACGGTCATCAAGCCCCTGGGCAAGGTTTTCAGCCGCATCCGCGGCATCGGCGGCTCCACCATCCTCGGCAACGGCGAGGTGGCGCTGATTCTCGACATCCCCGGTCTGGTCGGGCAACTCGCCCGGCTGCGCCGCACCCTTTCCAGCCCGGCGACCCTGGCAGCCGCCCACGGCCAATAACACCCCAAGGAGGAAGACATCATGACCGTCACCAAAAAAATGACCCTGCTGGTACTCAGCGCGCTGCTGGGCATCCTGACCCTGACCGCAACCGGGATCTACCAGATCCAGCGGGTCTATGAGCTGGCCAACTACGCCAACATCAATACCGTTCCCAGCCTGGTTCACCTGAATCTGCTGATGCGCGCCTTCAATCAGGAACGCATCCGCGTCTATCGCCACATCCTGACCACCGACGAAAACAAGATGCACGAGGTCGAGGCCAGCCTGGCAGAAGCCCGCAAGAGCGTCGAACAGGAATTCAAGAATTACGAAGCCCTGCTCAGCGACGAACGCGACCGGCAGTACCTCTCCGGCAATCGCGCCCTGTTCCAGGAATACAACATCGTGCTGGAGCGCCCGCTCGCCCTGTC
>JBEBBF010000368.1:0-7357 GCA_041158545.1 Pseudomonadota bacterium
CACCCGGTCCCGCTCGGCCCCGGCCCGGTACAGCAGCAAGGTCGATTGACTGCGCACCCGCAGTTGCCGGCGCAAGCCGGTTTCCCGGTCGTAATCCACATGAAACACGGTCAGCGGCAGGCTGGCATCGCCTTGCCAGCCTTGCAGCACCTTGTCCTGCGCCCGGCAGATCGGGCACCAGTCCGCATGAAAATGCAGCACCACCGCCCGACCATCCCGGGTCGCGCTGGCCAGGGCCTCCGGCGTGTAGGCTTGAATCTCCAGCGCCAGCGCGGGGCGCAGCGTCAGTCCCAATTGCAGCGTCAGCAGCAGTGCAAGCAGCCATTTCCAGGTTTTCATGGTTCAACTCCCAAAATCAGGCCATCGGCCTGCCAGCGCAGCAGCTCCTGCTCGCCCGCCGCCAGCAGCGCCGTCGTAGTCGTCAGCTTCATTTCCCCGGCCAATTGCAAGAGATGCGTCCGACCGCTGCCGGCGGTGGCACAACACTGGCTGAGCAGGCGGGCGCTGAAAGGGTTGAGCAGTGTGAATCTGACCCGGTCACCGGCATCGCGGAACACCGCGACCTGGCAGGGCTGCGGCCGACGCGGCCGCCATGTCGGGCCAATCTGCGGCACTGGCCAGGCATAGCTGAGGTTCAGCAACACAGGATTCGCAACGATCACCCCATCCAGCAGGGAATCGGTACGGCAAGCGGGCGGCAGCGCCACATCCATCGTATCCACCGCCAACTCCGCCCATTCGTAATGCGCCAACTCCGGCAACCAGGCGGGCAAACGCAGGCTGCCGCGTGCCGAAGCGACAAAGTTCACCAGCTCCAGCGGCACCTCGCGGAACCAGGGCGTCCGGCAGCCGCCATCGCGGAAAAACCGCCGGAGCAGCCGCGTCCAGCGGGCTTCCCCCAGCACGCCGCGGCACAGGGGAAAACAGGCATCGGAAAAACTGCGGAAGTTGTTGAACAACAATTCGCTGTAAAGCCGGGACGCCGCTGCCGGCAAGGCCGCAGGCCGACGATGCTGCCCCGGCGCCCGCAGGTAATGGCCGAATTGATCCAGCCGGGTGGCAAGATCGGTCATACCCTGGCCTCCTCGACAAGCTGCAAGGCCCGCATCTGGCAGCGGCGAATACGGGCGACTTCTTCGCCCAATTCGGCCAGCGGGGGAAAGTTGAAGTCCCGTTCCAGGCAGGTCGGCACCGGGCCGATCCGCTGATAGAGCGCATCCAGCAATGCCCAGACCGGCTCGATGACCGGTGCGCCGTGGGTGTCGACCAGCAGGCCATCGGCTTCCTGATGGTGGCCGGCGATATGGACATACACCACCTTTTCCAGCGGCAGGCCGTCGAGGAATTCGTGGGAGGCCAGGGAAAAATTCTGGCTATTTACATAGAGATTGTTCACGTCCAGATGCAGCAGGCAGTCAGCCTCGCGGATCACCGCACGGATGAAGGCCCATTCGCTCATCTCGGCACCCGGATGCACCAGATAGGACGAGGCGTTTTCAATCGCGATCCGCTGCCCCAGCTGGTCTTGCACTTCCCGGATACGAGCGGCGGTCCAGCGCACGGCCTCGGCGGTGAAGGGCAGTGGCAGCAGATCATAAAGTCGCCCGGCGCGGTCGCTGCACCAGGACAAATGTTCGGTATAGAGGGCAATGCCATGCTGCCGCATGAACTCGCCCACGGCCCGGATCAAGCCGCGATCCAGTGGGTCCGGCCCACCCAGGGACAAGGAAAGGCCGTGGCAGACAAAGGGAAAGCGTTCAGTCATCGCCCGCAGTTGCTTGGCCGAACTACCGCCATAACCGATCCAGTTTTCCGGGGCGACTTCGAAGAAGGACACCGACTCGGGCACTGCCTCCAACAGCTCAGGCAGCAATTCCCGGCGAAAGCCCATGCCAGCACGGTGGATCAGATCGGACATGTTGCCTCCTGGCGAAAAGGGGGCAGCACGCTGCCCCCTGCTGTTCCCTTACGGTCTTACTTGCTGGCGCCACACTTGGCTTCTGCTTTCTTGTCCGCGCCGCACTTGGCTTCCGCCTTCTTGTCGGCCCCGCACTTGGCTTCGGCTTTCTTGTCGGCGCCACATTTCGCTTCGGCCTTCTTGCTGGCTGCGCACTTGGCTTCAGCCTTCTTGTCGGCGCCGCACTTGGCTTCGCTCGTCTTGCTGCCCGCATCCGCCAACTGGTAGCCGCTGACCAGGGTTTCGCTGCTGAAGGGGTTCTCGCCGGCATGAACGCTGGCGCTGATCAGGGTGGTGGCGGCCAGGGCGGTACCGAGGACGAGGCTCAGTTTTTGCGAGGTCTTGGACATGTTCTTCTCCTTGAAGGAAGGGACTCTGTAGGGTTTGGGTGGTGAATCACTGTTTGTGCTTCACTCACTGGGTACTACGTTGCGGGTGACCAACTGGATTCAACTTGGCCTACTTTTTTTCAGAAAGATTTTTATTCGGCCAGCAGCGCGGACAAACGCTCCAGGATTTCCGGTGCGTCCCAGTCGGCCTCGCCCTGCAGCCGGCCACGCACCCGCCCCTGGCGATCCACCAGAAAAGTGGTCGGCAACACCATGGCCTGCCAGGCCGCCATGACCTGGCCTTCTTCATCAAGCACGACCGGGAAGCTCACCGGGAGGCGATTAAGAAACGCCGTCACGCTCGCTTTGTCCTCGGCGACATCCACCGCCAGCACCTCCAGCCCCCGGCCGGCAAGCCGGGTGCGCAAGCGGGATAGCGAGGGCATTTCCTGCCGACAGGGCACGCAATAACTGGCCCAGAAATTCACCAGCACCACCTTGCCGCGCAAGGCCTGCAGATCGAGACGGCGTCCTTGCAGGTCAGGTAATTGCAGCGGTGCCGCCGCCTTGGGCGGCCCCATTTGCCAGGTCGGCACCACCGCAGCGGCAGGCAGCGCCAGGGCTTGCCCAAGGATCAGCAGCAGACGCAGCAGGTATTTTTTCCAGTTCATGATGCACTCCTTGCACTAGCACCACCGAGTTCACGCAGCAGCGCCGGCAAATCCTCGGGGCGGAACAAGGGACGGGAGCAACGGCGTTCGGCGCAGACATACAGGGCCGGACGGGAGAGCGCCGGATAGGCGACATCGGCATGGGGCAGCGGCCCTTCGCTGCGATCCCACCATTCCAGCCGGCGATAACTGCCCGGCTGGCGTAACGCGGCTGCAAACAGGGCGCGGGCCGCCGGATCCGACTTGCTACCGACCACGCAGAAATGCGCCGGGTCCGACTCCCATTCATCGACGGCCAACAGGATGCCCGGATCGCTGACCCGCGACAGGGCAACGGCAGGCTGCACCAGATAGGCCAGAGCCTGCCCGGCCAGTGCCTTGTCCTGGGGATCGCCGCTGTAGTGGGCCAGCAGATTGGCTGTCCGGGCCAGGGCCAGGTTCTCATCCACACTGATCCCCGGCCGCACCGGCCCACCCGGCACGGCGCTGAGGGCGCCGGGCCGGTCGGCTTGCAGGAAATGGCCGGCGATGAAGCGGGCGGTCTGCTGCGCTTCGGTCAGCCAGGCCCGCTCGGCCGTCGCCCCGTACAAGGCGAGCAGCGCCCGCAGCATGCCCAGGCTGTCGCCCAGATAAGGGCCACCCTTATCGCTGGCGTCGTGGCGGAAGCCGCCCCCCGGCAGCCGCCGGGTCTCCAGCATGACCTGCACTGCGCGGCGGGCATCCTCCAGATAGGCGTCTTCACCGGTGGCGGCATAGGCCTGGACCAGGGCCTGGGCAATCAAGCCGTTTTCCCTGGCGTAGCGATGCTGATCCACCCGCGGCACCCCCAGGCGCCGCCGCGCCGCGTCGGGCAAGGCGAAGTAATCGGCGGCGTGTTCTCCCGGCCGCAGGTCTGCATCCTGGCTGACATAGAAGCTGCCCTCCGGGCTACGCAGGAAGTTGCGCAGGTAGGTGGTGATGCCGTTCAGGGTTGCCGCACCAGCAGGCGTGGGCCATTGCGCCTGCCCCAGGGCGGCCAGCCGCAGGTAGTCGGCCTGGATGAAGGCCAGCTTTTCAAAATGCGGGTGATCCCAGTCGCCGTGGGTCGAATACTGGTAGATGCCCCCCCAGACCGGGTCCTGCAGTCGGGCGATGGCCGCCAGATCCTGGCGCGCCATCGTCGCCGCCCGGCTGTCGCCACGCTGGGCCAGGCGCAGAGCGTATTCCCCGGCGTCCCGATCCAGGAATTTCTGGGCGCCGCGCAGGCCACCCAGCTCGAAGTCATGGCTGGCGTAAAAGCGCTCGATCAGCGCCTCCCGCAGCACCGGGGCCAGAATGGGGGGAGCGTCGGCGCTACCTTCCGGCTCCGGCGGTGGCGCGAGTTCGGGCGTCGGGTCCGCCACGGTCGCCCGCAGCAACCGGGCAAACGGACCGGGAGGGATGAAGCCGGAACGCTTGACCAGATCCCGCCCCTGGGCATCCAGGATGATCAGGGCCGGCCAGCCGTATTCCCGGTAGCGCTCGGCCAGATCGGGGCGGGCGTCATGATCGACCCGAATCGCCACATAGTGCCGCCGCATCAGCGCCGCCACCTCCGGATCGGGCCAGGTCTGCGCCGCCATGACGTGGCACCAGTGGCACCACACCGCTTCCAGTTCCAGCAGCACCAGCTTATGTTCCCGCTGCGCCTGCTCAAAGGCCGCAGCGTCGTACTCCTGCCAGGCGATGGCCTCGCTGGCGGCCCGCCCCATGGGCGCGGCCAGCAGCCCCAACAGCAGGGCGAGCCCCAGCCGTCTTAGTGCGCGTTGTAATCCACCCCATCGTTCCATGATCACGCCCTCCAAGTGACAACACCGCCGGATTGGCGGTGTTGTCTTGACTACGTGATGGAACGCGAACTGGATTCAGCGCCCGCGGCAGCCTTCAGTGCTCCCAGTGGCGGCGGATGAACTGCCGGACCGGCTCGGGGCTGAACGCCGCCAGCGTGCCGAGGCTGGCCCAATGCACCTGATTGGCGGCAGGGACCGCGCCACGGAGGAATAGCAAGGCGCCGGTATCGCTGACGATGGCACCGTGGGCGACGCCTTTCGGCGCGAAGTGATAGTCCCCGGTCCGGGCGACGGTTTCACCGATTCGCACCTCGCCGGACAGCACGATGCATTCCTCGTCCTGGGGGTGGTCGTGCGGCACCAGGATCGCACCCGGCTCCAGCTTGAGCAGATAGGTCAGGCTGTCGCCCACCCGTTGCAGATGCCGGATGCTGACTTTGGGCAGGAAGGGGCGCCATTCGCCCTCGGCGGCAGGCAGCGTGGACAGGCACTGATCGCTCAGCAAGTTCCGTCTTTGCTGCCGCACCCGCTGCATCAGGCGCGACTTGATGGCCCGGTTGCGCTCCGGCGACAGGGCTGTGCTATCCAGGCTGTTGTACATGGCACTCTCCACATCCCGAGGCAGGGCCGGCTCATCCATCGCCGCAGCCTCTTGCGGCAACTGGGGCTTGTTGGTCCGGGTCATGGTGTTACTCCTGCTTGGGCCACGAGGAAACCTCGCATTTTCTCGCACGCCCGATTGATGATGGTTTTGACGGTACCCAATGGCAGGGCATAGGCGGTGGCAATTTCCGAATGGGACAAGCCGCGGAAGAAAGCCAGGGACACCACCTGCCGACTCTGGGGCGACAGACTGCTCAGCGCGGCATGGACCGCGGTTGAACGCTCCATCGCCGCCAGGACATCGTAGGGGTCGCCGTCATGGACATTGTCCGTGCCCTCGGCGCTCAAGCGTTCCTCGTAATCCGCCGGGTCCTGGTAAAACACTTCGTCGTCCCGTTGCCGGAGCCGATCCAGCGCCCTGCTGCGACAGAGGGTATACAGCCAGGCCAGCGGATTGCCGCGGCGGTTGTCGTAGTCGGCGGCCTTGTTCCACATCTGGAAATAGACCTCTTCGACGATTTCTTCCGCCAGCTGCGGGTCCCGCACCAGCCGCAGCACGAAGGTGTAGGCGCGCCGGGAAGTCGCATCGTACAAACGCTCCAGGGCGGCTTCCTCGCCTGCGGCCATCCGCTGCAGCAGAGGCTCAAGGTCTGCCTCGACCGCCGCGTAGCCCGCTTTTTTCTGATCCAGGGTCATCTTCGCCTCCTGTTGCGCCCCATGCTCTCAGCTCCTTTACGCTCAAATGAAGCAGTTGGATTCAAACCACCACCGCACGCGGGCAACAGGGTACAGGCCTGCCGCCCGGCGACGGGTGATTTTGCGTGGAGCGCAACGGAGAAAGGCGCGGGGGCGAGGCCGGACCGGCGAGCGCCGCAGCCGGCCTGGCGGCTACAGCCCCAGCCAGCTGATCAGCCCCGCTTCCGCCTCGGTCGCGGGGGCGACGAAATCGCTGTAACCGGAGGTCTGCAAGGCCTTCTTGCCGCTGTCGGAATGGCTAAGGCCGAGCAGGGTGTCACGGGCGATGGCGGCCTGGTTGGCTTCCAATTTGCCTGAAACCAGCCAGTATTTGATCGGCACCGGCCGGGCTTCGGCGCAGGTCTGGCCGCCCTTGTCCTTCCACGCCTTCAGCACCGCCTTGGCCGCCGTGGCGCCGTAATCGGCGAATTGGTTTTCCAGGTAGAACGGCACCGCGTCCTGGTAACGGGTGGTCGCCAGCTGCATCGACCCGGCCAGCCCCTTTTCCCGCAGCAGGGCGCGGGTGACGACGGCGGTGATCGAATCCGGGTCCGGCGTCACCAGCTTCTTGCCTGACAGGGCTTTCCAGTCGCTGATCGGCTTGTCGTCCCGGCACAACAGGCTGACCTTGTACTCGGTGAAGCCGGCGGTCCAGGCCAGCGTCCGGAACTGCCCGCCCTTGACGCCCTCCAGCGCCACATGGGTGGGATGGATGAAGGCCAGGTCCACACTCTGGTTGCGCAGCGCGGCGCGCATGTCGTTATAGCTGCTCAGCACCTTGATGCTGACCGGCTGCTTCAGCGCCCGCCCCAGGGATTCGGCAATGCCCTCGAAGCGGGCGGCGATTTCCCCGTCGCTGGCCCGGTACGTGACCCCCTCGGTCACCCCCAGCACCAGCGCCTGCGCCGACGCCGCGGCCGCGCACAGCAGCAGCGCCAGCCCGATTTGGCGGCCATGGAGGCGGCCGTGGTGGCCATGGCGGCCGGGATTCAGGGTGGCAGCGGTCGCAACCGCCTTTCCGGGCTGGCTTTGCCCGGCTTGTTTTTCGTTCATGGTTTCGCCTCCAGTCGATGAGCGCCCGGCCCGCGGGAGTCATCGCTCCCGCTTGTTGCCGCGGTCCGGCGCATGCTGACACGGCGCCGGGCAGAGTCAAGCTGCACTGCGGCAGCCAGGAGGAAGCACCGTCGCAGCGCCGCTCAGGCAGCGCCCGGCGCGAACACCCGCAGCCGGTGGCCATCCGGATCGGCGGCGAGG
>JBEBBF010000369.1:0-2901 GCA_041158545.1 Pseudomonadota bacterium
CTACCGGATCAGCTTCCAGTCCCGCTTCGGCCGGGCGGAATGGCTGCAGCCCTACACCACCGCGACGCTGCAGGAACTCGCCCGCAGCGGCACCCAGCGCGTGGACGTCCTCTGTCCCGGCTTTTCCGCCGACTGCCTGGAAACCCTGGAAGAAATCGCCCTCGAAGGCCGTGCCGACTTCCTGACCGCCGGCGGCAGCGAGTACCACTACATCCCTGCGCTGAACCAGGATGCAGACTGGATCGCCGCGCTGGCGGACCTCGCCCGGCAACACCTGCAAGGCTGGCCCACCCGGACTCTGCCGGATGGAGCCGAACTGGCCGCCTCCGCCGCCCGCGCCCGCCAATTCGGCGCCCCGCGCTGAACGGCCCCACAGAAGAATCCTCTCCCTGGCCTTTGAAGCCACACCCAGGAGAGTCGCCCAGCAAAAAAGCCGGCTCGCGCCGGCTTTTTTGCTGTAACACACCGGTCAGTCCGGTTAACTGATCATTCCCAGCATCCGCGGGAACCACAGGGAAATGATCGGCACATAGGTGATCAGCACCAGGAAGATCAGCATCGACAACAGCCAGGGCCAGACGGCTATCGTCAATTCGGTAATCCCCATCTTGGTGATCCCGGACGCCACATAGAGATTCAGGCCCACCGGCGGGTGGCACATCCCGACTTCCATGTTCACCGTCATCATGATGCCGAAGTGCACCGGATCGATGCCCAGCTTCATCGCCACCGGGAACAGGATGGGCGCGAAGATCAGCACGATGGACGAAGGCTCCATGAAGTTGCCCGCCACCAGCAGCAGCACATTCACCGCCAGCAGGAAGGCGACCTGGCCCAGCCCCTTGTCGAGCAGCCATTCCGCCAGCGCCTGGGGAATGTTCTCGTTGGTCATCACGAAGCTGAACAGCACGGCGTTGGTGATGATGTAGAGCAGCATCGCCGACATGTTGGCCGAATCCAGCAGCACCTTGCGGACGCCGGACAGGGGCATGTCGCGATAGACGAAGATCGCGATGAAGAAGGCGTACACCGCGCTGACCGCCGCCGCTTCGGTCGGCGTGAACATCCCGGTGTAAATCCCGCCCATCACGACCACGATCAGCAGCAGCCCCCAGATCGCGTCCTTGAAGGTCTTCCAGCGTAGCGCCCCTGAAGCCTTGGGCTGGCGCGGATAGTTGAAGCGTTTGGCCCGCGACCAGGTGACAAAGCCGAGGAAGAAGGCCAGCAACAGCCCCGGCACCACCCCGGCCATGAACAGGGCGCCGACCGAAGTATTGGTCGCCACCGAGTACATCACCATGACGATGGACGGCGGAATCAGGATGCCCAGCGCCCCGGACGTGGTGATCACACCGGCGCCGAAACGGTTGGGGAAACCGGCCTTGACCATCGCCGGCAGCAGGATGGAGCCAATCGCCACCACGGTCGCCGGACTGGAGCCGGACACCGCGGCGAACAGCGCACAGGCCAGCACCCCGGCCAGACCCAGGCCACCGGCCCAGTGCCCGACCATCGCCGTCGCGAAATTGATCATCCGCCGCGCCACCCCGCCGTGGGTCAGGAAATTCCCGGCCAGGATGAAGAAGGGGATCGCCATGATTTCGAACTTCTCGATGCCGGTGAACAGCTTCAGCGCCACGGATTCGATCGGCACCTGGGTCATCGTGAACAGGAAGGTCAGGACGGTCAGACCCAGTGAAATGGAAATGGGCATGCCGGTCAGCATCAGCGCCAGCAGCAGCCCGAAGATGATTGCCGCGTTCATGACTGATCCCTCCCCTTGCGCATCTTGTCCGGATCGAGCGGCACCTCGTTGCGGCCCGCTTCAACGTGCTCCAGATCCTCGGCACGCTGAACTGCCTCGCCCAGCGCCAGCGGCTGGCCTTCTTCCTCGTCCAGCCCATCCACATGGCCGTGATCGTGATGCGGCAGTTCGCCGGTCAGCGCGAAGGCCACCGCCACCTGCAGGAAGCGGAAGCACATCAGGCTGGAACCCAGGGGAATCGCCGAATAGACGATCCAGGTCGGCCACTCCAGGTCAGGCGTGGTCGGCCCCTCCGGCACATCGCCGAATTCCTGGCCGGTCCAGGACAGATAGACGTAATGGGCGCCGTTTTCCCAGACGAAGTGGGCACCCAGCGTCGCCACCACCCCGGTAAACAGCGCGCCGGCCAGCAGGCCGAACAGCACGAAACGGTTGCGCTTTGCCGGACTCAGCCGGTTGATCATCACATCCACACCGACGTGGATGCCGGTGCGGACCCCGTAGGCGGCGCCAAACTTCGCCATCCAGACGAACATGATGATGCAGAGCTCCTGCGCCCAGCTGAAATTCAGGCTGAGCAGCCAGTCCTGCAAGCCGGGGATGTCATACCCGGAGAGGTAGCGGTGAATCACCGACGCAAAGATGATCAGCGTCGCCGCCCCCATGAGGAAGGTGATGAACCATTCCTCGAGATGGTCAAGTATTTTCATGGTGAAGGTCTCCTCCCGAAACAGGCCCAAAGCGGAAAACGCCCGCTGGCGCGGGCGTTGTCGGGGTCGGAATTACTGGGCCTTGAAGCCGGTGTCCTTGTAGATGGCCTGGATCAGATCCTTGCCGATCCGGGACTCCATCTTCTGATGCACCGGCAGCATCGCCTTCTTGAAGGCAGCGCGCTCTTCCGCGGTGGGCACATAGACCGCGGTCTTGCCGCTCTTCTTCACCCCCTCCAGGGCGCTTTCGTTTTCCACCTTGGCGATCTGGTTGGCGTAACGGGTTGACTGCTCCATCGCATCTTCCAGCTGCTTGCGCACATCCGCCGGCAGACCATCCCAGAACTTCTTGTTAACGATGACGGCATAGCCCAGATAACCGTGCTCGGTCAGGCTCAGGTGTTTCTGCACTTCGTGCATTTTCTG
>JBEBBF010000370.1:0-6087 GCA_041158545.1 Pseudomonadota bacterium
CGGCAACGCCACCCAGACCAGCATCCCCGGCGTCTTTGCCGCCGGCGACGTCCAGGACCAGATCTACAAGCAGGCCATCACCAGCGCCGCTTCCGGCTGCCAGGCCGCGCTCGACGCCGAGCGCTTCCTCGACCACCTGTCCTGAGTAACGATGCCCCGCTTCGGCCAGGTCTTCCCCGAACTGCGCCGCGCCGGCCGCCAGCCGGCGGCTGCGGGGACGCTGCCCCCGGCTGCAGCGCCGGCAGCGGAAGACGACCACGCCTGCTTCCGGGCGGCGATGGCCGATGTGGTACCGCTGCCCCCCGCTGACCGGGTGCAGCTGGGCACCCCGCCCGCCCGGCCGCTGCCGCGGCAAAGCCAGCTCGATGAAAGCCGGGTGTTGCACGACGCGCTGCACGGGCCGATCGATCTGCTCGACCGGCTCGAAGGCGGCGACGAAAGCCAGTACCTGCGCCCCGGCCTGCCGCGGCAGACGCTGAAGGATTTGCGCCGTGGCCGCTGGGTGATCCAGGGGGAAATCGACCTGCACGGGATGAACCGGGACGAAGCCCGGCATGCGTTGTCGGTTTTCCTCGCCGAAGAACTGCACCACGGCAAGCGCTGCCTGCGGGTAATTCACGGCAAGGGGTTGCGTTCCCCCGGTCGTCAGGCCATCCTGCGGCAGTTGGTCCGCGGCTGGCTGGCCCAGAAGCAGGAGGTGCTGGCCTATTGCCAGGCGCCGCCGGCCGACGGCGGCGAAGGCGCCGTGCTGGTGTTGCTGCGCGCCAGCCGCAAATGAACCGGGCGGCCGCGCCGCCCCAGGGAGTTTTCGATGCTCTACGTTTTCCGTTCCCCGACTTCGGTGGAAGTCATGATGTTCGGCCAGGTCGCCCAGCAACTGCTGGAAATCGCCGGCAAGGACCCCCAGGCGCCCCGCGGCGTCATCACCGTCGCCCAGCTGCCGGACGTGATCGCCCGGCTGCAGCGGGCCTCCCAGGCCAACCTTCAGATCGTCCGCACCGAGCGGGACGTGCTGCACCGCCGTGGCGACGAGGAGGAAATCGAGGCCGACATGGCCAACATCAGCCTGTTCCAGCGCGCCATCCCGCTGATCGAGATGCTCGAATACGCGCTGAAGGAAAAGGAAGACGTGCTCTGGGGCGTCTGACCCTGCTGCACCGCAACAGGGCAGCCTGCGCCAGCCTGGCACAAGGGCTGCCCGACCACCACCTTATTCCATCGTCAAACCCCTGTTTTCACGGCACTTTTCAGCACGCGTACCGCGGTTTTCTCCTCGGCCGGCTGGCGCGGAATTTGCTGAAGTCCGGACACCAAGACTGCGGCACCGCCACCCGGCGGCAGACCGCGGCGCGCTCCCCAACCTCAACAGGGTGACAACATGGATGAACAACTGGACACCGCGGTGCTGCTGGCCCGCTTCAAGCTGATGGTGCGGCGGCAACTGGCGGAAAGCCTGGATCTGGACCAATTGACCGCCAACCCGGACTACGCCCGCAGCCGGCTGGCGGAACTGGAGGAAAAGGCCGAGGACGTGGATTTGCTGGTGATGCTGCTGAAAGTGCGCAGCCGGCTGTTCCCGACGCCCCTGCTGGCGGACCGCCCGCCCCCGGCCAGCCCGCCCCCGGAGGCCAGCGTAGCGCCGGACCCCACCGCCCCCACACCGCCGACCCGCGCCTACAAGTTCGGCGCCCGTTCCTGGTAGCCCGACTTAAACGCCGCCCAGCGCCGCGGCCAGGAAGTCGAGCAGCACCCTTACCCGGTGCGGAATGTGGCGGTTGCTCGGCAGCAGCGCGTAAATCCCCAGCTCCGGCTGCGGAAAATCGTCGAGCAGGCTCTGCACCTGCCCGGCCGCCAGCGCCGGGGCGACGATGAAATCCGGCTGACAGGCGATGCCCATGCCGCGGATCACCGCGGCGTTGAGCACGTCGCCGTTGCCGGCGTTGATCCGCCCCTGGGGTGTGAAGCTGTACATCTGCCCGGCCACGTCGAATTGCCAGGGCAAGGGGCCGCCGCCCGCGGTGTAGCCCAGACATTCGTGGTTCGCCAGATCCTGCGGCTGTCGCGGGCTGCCGTGCCGGGCCAGGTAGTCCGGTGCGGCGACCAGGCACATCCGGGCGCTGCCCAGCCGCCGGGCGATGTCCCCCGGCTCCAGCCGGCGGGTGATCCGCACCGCCAGGTCTATGCCTTCGTCGATCAGCTTCAGCCGGCGGTCGCTGTAATCCATGTCCAGCCCGACTTCCGGGTAGCGTTCGGCGAAATCGAGCAAGAGCGGCGCCAACCGGCTGAGGCCAAAGGACAGGGGCAGCGCGATGCGGATCGTGCCCCGCGGCGTCAGGCTTTCCGCGGCGATGTCGGTTTCCGCCGCCTCGACCAGATTCAGGATCACCCGGCATTTCTCCAGATAGGCGGTGCCCGCCGCGGTCAGCGTCAGCCGGCGGGTGCTGCGCAGCATCAGCTTGCTGCCGAGATGGCTTTCCAGTTGCGCCACCTGCCGGGTCACCGCTGAACGGGCCACCCCCAGCTGCGCCGCCGCCGCGGCAAAGCTGCCCAGCTCCGCCACCCGGACGAATTGCCGCATCGCGTCCAGCTTGTCCATTGTTGCCTTAATAGCAATAAAGATGTCTTTATTGTGGTCTATTTCGCAACGATGCAACAGCCTAAAGTACGCCCATCGCCACGGAGCCCACGCCATGAACCCGAATCCCCCCCTCCCCAGCCTGTTCGTCCCCCACGGCGCTCCGACCTTCGCGCTGCGTCCCGGCGCCGCCGGTGCCGCACTGGCCGGCGCCGCCCGGCAGCTGCCGCGGCCGCGGGCCATCCTGATCGTCAGCGCCCACTGGGACAGCGCCCAGCCCCTGGTCGGCGCCGCGGAACGGCCGGCAACCATCCACGATTTCTGGGGCTTTCCCGCCGAGTTGTACCGGATGCACTACCCGGCCACCGGCTGCCGGGAAGGCAGCGAGGCGGTCGCCGCGGCCCTGGTCGCCGCCGGGCTGCCGGCGCAGTTGGACCCGGAGCGCGGCCTCGACCACGGCGCCTGGCTGCCGTTGCGGCTGATGTTCCCGGAAGCCGACATCCCGGTGATTCCCGTGTCGATCCAGAGCCACGCCGGCCCGGCGCACCATTACCGGCTCGGGCAGGCGCTGGCGCCGCTGACCCGCCAGGGCTTCCTGGTCATCGCCTCCGGCAACCTGACCCACAACCTGCGGGATTACCAGATGGCGGCGATGCAGGGCGGGCAAACCCCGGCCTATGTCGGCGAATTCGCCGACTGGCTGGCGGAGCGCCTCGCGGCCAAGGACCTGCCGGCGCTGCTCGATTACCGCCAGCAGGCCCCCGGCGCCCAGCGCGCCCATCCCAGCGACGAGCACCTGTTGCCGCTGTACGTGGCCCTCGGCGCCGCGGGTGAAGGCGCGGCGGTGGAACGGCTGCACGCCGGCATTGCCGATTACGTCATTGCGATGGATGCCTATCGCTTCAACGCCGCCTGAGCGGCCGCCCAAGGAGACCCCATGCGCCCCCGTTACACCCGCACCGCGATTGTCCTGCACTGGATTCTGGCCCCGGCCCTGTTCGGCCTGCTGGCCCTGGGCTTTTACATGCACGACCTGCCCCTGTCGCCGGAAAAACTGCAGCTTTACGCCTGGCACAAATGGGCCGGCGTCAGCGTCTTCCTGCTGGCGCTGTTCCGCCTCGGCTGGCGCTGGCGGCATCCGGCGCCGCCGCTGCCGGAACAGACCCCGGCCATGCTGCGCGGCGTTGCCCACGCCACCCACGGCCTGCTTTATGTGCTGATGCTGGCGATCCCCCTGTCCGGCTGGCTGATGAGTTCGGCCAAGGGTTTCCAGACCGTGTGGTTCGGCGTGCTGCCGCTGCCCGACCTGATCGGTCGCAATCCGGCGCTGGGCCAGCAACTGCAGAGCCTGCACTTCAGCCTCAACCTGTTGCTGCTGGCGCTGTTGATCGGCCACATCGGCGCTGCGCTGAAACACCACTTCATCGACCGGGACGACATCCTGCGTCGGATGCTCCCCCGCTTCTGAAAGGCCCTGACCATGAAAAAACGGCTCCCCTGGCTGGCTGCGCTGGCCCTCATCCCCGCCGCCCAGGCCGTCGAATACCGGGAATTGCAGCCCGCCGCCAGCAGCCTCGGTTTCCAGTACCGGCAAATGGGCGTGACGATGGACGGCAAATTCCGCAAATTCAGCGCCCAGCTGAGCTTTGACCCGGACAAGCCCGCCGCGGCCCGCGCCCGGATCGACGTGGAGCTGGCCAGCATCGACACCGGTTCGGCGGAAGCCGACCAGGAAGTCGGCAGCAAGCCCTGGTTCCACACCGCCGCCTACCCGCAGGCCAGCTTTGTCGCCAGCAGCATCAAACCCCTGGGCGGCAACCGCTATGAAGCCAGCGGCAAGCTCAGCATCAAGGGCCGCAGCCAGGACATCGTCGCCCCGCTGACCTACACCCCCCAGGGCAAACAGGCCAGTTTCAGCGGCAGCTTCAGCTTCCGCCGCAGCGATTTCGCCATCGGCGAAGGCAGCTGGGCCGCCCCGGACATCGTCGCCAACGAGATCCGCATCCAGTTCAATCTCGTCGCCAGCGGCGGCAAGTGAACCGGATACGCATCACCCCGATTGAACTCACCGGAATTCGACGCCAGCCGAATCCAAACCCGCATCAAGCAACCCGACCCCAAGCTCAAACCCCACGGAGAATCACCATGTTCAAGCCCACCCTGTCCCTGCTCGCCGCCCTGCTGTTGAGCGGTTCCGCCCTTGCCGCCGAAAGCAGCTACAGCATCGACGGCAGCCACACCTTCCCCCGCTTTTCCTACAGCCACTTCGGCTACTCCACCCAGCTCAGCCGCTTCAACAAGACCAGCGGCAAGCTGAGCTTCGACCCGGCGGCCAAAACCGGCAGCGCCGAAATCAGCATCGACACCCGCTCGGTGGACACCGGCTCGGCGCTGTTCAACGAACACATCCAGGGCCCGGACTTCCTCGACACCGCCAAATACCCGACCGCCACCTTCAAATCGTCCAAGGTGGTGTTTGAAGGCGACAAACCCAGCGCCCTCGAAGGCCAGTTGACGATCAAGGGCGTGACCCGCCCGGTCACGCTGACCATCAGCAGCTTCCAGGCCATGCCCCACCCGATGCTGAAAAAACCCGCCCTCGGCGCCAACGCCAGCGTCACGGTCAAGCGCTCCGACTTCAACGCCGGCAAATACGCCCCCTACGTCGGCGACGACGTCCGCATCGACATCGCCATCGAAGCCATCCAGGACTAAGCCCCACCCCAGCAACCGCCCCGCCGCCGCAAGGTGGCGGGTTGGATACGCAGCTTCAAGCCAGCGCCAGCAGTTCCTGTTCCAGCCGGCGAATTCCCCGGACCAATTGCGCAAAACTGGGAGAGCGCAGGTTGTCCGGATCAAGAAACTGCCCAATCGCCCGGGAACCACTGACTTTCTGGTAGCCCGCCCCGGTCAATTGCACCAGCTCACGACTGGGGCTGCCCAAATGATCCGGATCGCGGAATTTGCTGGTTTCCTGCTGCCTTGCCAGTTTGCCCAGCCCCAGCCCCTGCTCAACGGCGCGCAGGTCAGCGAGATAAAACGCTTCCAACTCCCGGCAGGCAATCCGGACCAGGGTATGCGCCGCCTTCCCGGTTTGCTCGCACAGTTACAGCAAGCGCGATTTGATCACCCGGCAATCCGGCGCACTGTCTTGATCCCGCAACACGATGAAACGCGCCTCGGGATTGATGTAGCCCCGAATGCGGCGAACGCATTGCTTTTCCAGATCCTGCTTTCCCTGGAAGGGAATCAGGCGGAACCCGATTTCCGGGCTGAGCAAACGGGGTAGCAGGCTTTGCAGCATCGCCCGAGCCGAATCCTCTTCCAGCAGAAACACCAGTTCCTTCATTCCGGATCGGCCCCGTCAAAGAAACCTTGCTGCCACAACCAGCCCATCTGGTCACCTTCCGCCATATACGCCGCCAGTTGGGCATCCTCGCGGGCACGCCGGATCTCAGTTCCCCCCTGGCGTTTGACCAGCCAGCACACCTCATCCAGATCAAGGGCATTCA